>CAYRVR010000007.1:10752-33952 GCA_964427835.1 uncultured Sulfurimonas sp.
GTGATTCTTTTTATACGAGCAAACTGACTTTTTGTTGTACTGACAGTTTTGCCTACTTCGTAGTTTGTTGTTCCTGTAGTTTTTGTATATTTTTGTAACGTTTTCTTTGATTTCAGTCCCTGTACCGGACCAATATTACTGACAGTACCAGGAACACCACCTACTTCTTTGGGTGCAAAACCCTCTTTTTTCTCTTCTGAGCTCTGCTCACTTCTTACAACATTTTCAGGATCATAACTCTCTGAAGTAGAATTTTTAATGGAAAAGTCAAACTCAATGGTAACTTGTGCTACGACCTTCTTTTTCCCACCCACAAAAGGAGCAATCACTTCAATAATTTTTTGCTGCTTTTTCTTCTCTTCTTTAAGTTTATAGTGTTGCTGAACAACAGAGAGTTCATCCATTTGTGCCATCTCATCATCATCACCTAAAGTCACACCATCACTACTCACAAGCATAACATTTTCAGGTTTTAGTCCAGGAACTGAAGCTGCAACAAGATTTTTTATACCACGAATTTGCTTACGATTTAAAACACCATCTTCAACAAGTTCAACCATAACCGAAGCCGTAGGTGCTGATTGTTTTGCAACAAAGAGTGTCTCTTTTGGCAAGGCAAGACTCACCGTTGCACTTTTTACCGGTGAAAGCGCTGTAATTGTACGAGAGAGTTCCCCTTCTAATGCACGTAAACGTTTAATATTTTGATCAAAACTCGTTGCTCCAAACTCCTGTTTGTCAAAAAGTTCAAAACCAACACCACTATTTTTAGGAATTCCTTGTGCTGCAATGGTAATGCGCTCTTTATAAACAACATCTTTTGGTACTCGAATGGTATTGTTATCTGCAATTTTATAAGGCACACCATCTTTTTCAAGCTGCTTAATAACCTTAGCAGCATCTGTAGGACTTAATGATTCAAAAAGAACCTTGTATCCCTCATCTGTTGTTTTTTTAGAGGTATAAACAACAAGGAAGATTAAAAAAGCAACAATTCCCACAATTGCAGCAGCAATTATCATCTTTTGTTGTTTTGTGAGTTTTGCATACAACACTGAAAGTTGCGAAAAAAGTACTTTAAAATCCATTAACTTCTCATATTAAATTTATAATAACTCAGAAACTAGAGCAAAAAAACGGCTATTTTGCTCCTTTGTACCGACTGTAACACGAATGGCATTCATGCCATATCCTCTTAAATTCCTGACAATCATCCCTTTACGTAGTAGCGCATCAGATATTGTCGTAGAATTTTGTTCATCATTGAACAATAAAGTTACAAAATTAGTGTAACTCTCAATTATATCTATTTTTTGCTCTTTTGCAAACTCTTCATAGCGTTTCATCTCTTCAAAATTCAATGCGATACAATTGTTTACAAAGGCTTCATCTTCAAGAGCCACACTTGCTGCTTCGAGGGAGAGTGTTGTAATGTTAAATGGTGGTCTGAGTTTATAGAGCTCTTGTATAATGTTTTTTCTTGAAATACCATACCCAACACGCATACCACCAAGACCATAAGCTTTTGAAAAAGTACCCAAATAAATTACATTTTCAAATTCTTCTATCAACGCAGAGGGTTCTATTGCCTTTTTTACATCCTTAAACGCAGCATATTCCATGTAGGCACCATCAATAACTACAAGAGTATCACTCTCTATCTTTTTCAAAAATTCCATAATATCAGCTGCGTTTAGTGCATCGCCTGTTGGATTATTTGGAGTACACAAGAAAATAATTGCAGGCTTTTCTTGCTTATAAAGCTTATAAAATTCATCTAAATCATGTTCTTGTGAATCTGTGCGAATTATTTGTGCCCCTACATGCTTTGCATAAATTTCATACATTGCAAAAGTAACACTGTTAATGAGAATTTTACTCTTTTCATTAGCAACAGCATGCATAATAAACTCAATAACCTGATCACTTCCACTGCCAATAATAAGATTTTCATCACGTAAAGCATACTTTCTACAAAGAGCATCTTTGAGTTTTGTCATGCTATCATCCGGATAGAGCGACATTTGTGGGACCATTTCACTCACGGCATGTTGCACTTTAACAGAACACCCGTATGGGTTCTCATTTGAAGCAAGTTTTACAATGTCCTCTGCTTCAATTCCAAATTCACGGACAACTAGTTCAATCGGTTTTCCTGCCTCGTATGTATTTATATTTTCTAACTTTTTATTAAACTTCACTATTCACCCTTTACATAGCTTCCAAGCCATGTTACTTCATTTTCATGTTTGTGTATTATCTTTTGTACCCGTTCTTCATCAATATGACCATAAAAGTCTATATAAAACCAGTAGTCAAATCCATCTTTATCTCTTGAAGGACGTGATTCAATTTTAGAAAGATTAATTTTTTCATTATCAAAATCTTGTAAAAAGTGAACCAAAGAGCCAGCTTCGACAGCATCTTTTAAGCGTACTAAAATCGAAGTTTTATCCTCACCACTCATTGCATTTTTAAAATCACTTAAAATGACAAAACGGGTCGTATTGTCAATGGAGTCTTCAATATTTTCAAAGAGTGTCGGAACACCATAAAGTTTTGCAGCAATGTGAGAACAAATAGCTGCGGCATGTTCATCCTCAGCAGCTAAAATGGCTGCCTTTGCCGTGGACTCAACAGGAATTTGTTCCACATTCACAAATCCATGTTCAGAAAGAAACTCTCGACACTGTCCAAAACCTTTGTCTTTAGAGTAGATTTTTGTTATATCTTCGAGTCTTTGTGCTTTTGTCGCAAAAGAGATATGGATAGGCATATAGAGTTCTGCCACAATTTTTACAGAACTTTTTGCAAGTAGGTCAAGTGTTTCACCAACAATTCCATCACGCGAATTTTCAATTGGAACAACAGCAAATTTTGCACGTTTTGCCTCAAGTGTTTTAAAAACGGATGCAATAGAATTTAATGAAAGGTAGTCGCTCATCGCACCAAAACGGCTCTCTGCTGCTTGGTGTGTAAAACTTCCCTCAGGCCCAAGATAAGCAATGCGTTCTGGAAGTTCTAAATTCCGAGCAACAGCAAATATCTCTAAAAATATAGCCTCTATTGCACTCTTATTTAAAAGTCCTTTTTGCTCTTCATTGAGACGGTTTAAACGCTCTATAATCGCCTTTTCACGCTCAGGACGGTAGATTGCACCACCTGTCTCTTTTTTTATTTCACCAACGCGTTCTACAACCTGCATTCTCTTGTTTAACAGTGTTAATATATCATTGTCTATGGCATCTATTGCTACACGGCACTCATCTAATGTTTTCATCTCTCTACTCCGTTTATACTCTCTAGTACATCATACATATCCGCGCGTATGGCATCAGGTCTCTCTTTAGTTGCCAAAGAAGGTATAATTTCCTCAGCGCTTTTATACTTCCCACTTGTTACAAAAACTGTTTGCATACCAAGTTTTTTAGCACCAATGAGGTCACCCGTCACATCATCACTTATAATTGTCACATCGCTAAACGCAGCGTTTGGATTCTGATGCAAGAGACCCCGCAAAGCCTCTGTATAAAAAATTTCACTTGGTTTTCCCACCACTTTATAAGGGACTGATGTTGCAAATGAGAGCATTTTTAAAATTGCACCCACTCCAGGATAACGCTTGTTATTTTTGACATAGAGTGAAGTCTCATGCATTCCTACAAGCTCTGCTTTGGCAAGTAAAAAATCTATAATTTGCGCATATTCCTCGGCACTAAAGTCCTCTTTTATTGCAAGTAAAACTGTTTTTGGATGCTTGTAGTCAAAAACATACCCCATATTTTCAAGTGTCACCAAAAATGCTTCTGCGCCATATGCGGCAATACCCTCTTTTGGAATTTGCGATTCTAAAATCATCAAAGGATCAAGATATTTATCGTATGAAAAATCAAAACCTATCGAGTTCAGGTAGTTATAAAAATCAAGTGAAGCATGCTTTGTGTTATTGGTAAGAACCATATAAGGAATTGCTTCCTTATTTAAATAGGCAATAAATTCTCTACTCCCACGGATTGGAGATTTGTCTGCATCACTGATAAGTGTTCCTTGAACGTCGATAAAGTACACGCTTAGTCCTCTAAAAACTCACGCTCTAATGCAATTAAGTCATCAAAACTTTCTCGTTTTCTAATCAATCTTGCCTGTGAGTTTTCCACTGCAACCTCAGCACTTCTTCCGCGTGTATTGTAGTTGCTTCCCATACCAAAACCATAGGCACCAGCACTTTTGATCACAAGTAAATCGTTTTGATGTAATTGTGGCAACATATAATCTTTTGCAAAGAAATCACCACTTTCACATACTGGCCCAACAATATCTACTTTTTGTTTTTCACCCTCAGACGCATCCAAAGCTTCAATCTCATGATAAGCATTATAAAGTGATGGGCGTAAAAGGTCATTCATAGCACCATCAACAACAACAAATTTCTTCTCACCATTTTGTTTTTCATAGAGCACTTTTGTAAGAAAATAGCCTGCATTTGCTGTAAGGAATCGTCCCGGTTCACAAAGTATTGTCATATCAAGAGCCGTTAAAGTCCCAAGTATTGCTTGTGCGTAATCATACGGTTTTATGGTCTCTTCGTTGTCATACTCAATTCCAAGTCCTCCACCTACATCAAAAAATTTCAATTCAATATCTATAGCCTGAAGCGAACGTACCAAATCAGCAACAATCTCAGCAGCTTCACGGATTGGCTGGAGCTGTGTCAATTGAGAGCCGATATGAAAGTGGATGCCTACAGGGTCTAAATTTTGAGAATTTTTTGCCTGAATATACATACGTTTTGCAGTGGAGAGGTCCACTCCGAATTTATTATCATGCAAACCTGTAGAGATGTAGGGATGTGTTTTTGGGTCAATATTAGGATTTACACGGATACTAATGCGAGCAGCTACATCGAGCTCTTTTGCTATTGCCTCAACACGTTGTAGTTCTGCATCACTTTCAACATTGATATATAAAATATCCCGCTCTATTGCTTCGCGTATTTCATCATCTCTTTTTCCTACACCGGAAAAAATAATTTTATACGCAGGGATACCTGCTAAAAATGCACGACGTACTTCACCGATAGAGACACAATCTGCTCCACTTCCCATCTTTGCAAAATGCTTTATAACACTTAAATTAGAGTTTGCTTTTACTGCATACGCAATAATAGACTTTCTCCCACGAAACGCCTCTTTAAGCTCTTCATACTGTGCACGCATATAGTCAAAATCATAAACATACAAGGGAGTCCCATACTCCTGTGCCAATGCTTTAAAGTCAATCATATTAAATTTCCAAATATTTTTTATTGATTGTAACTAAAATGTGCTTATAGGTGCCTAAGAAGTAAGTGTAATTATCGCAAACGCAGATGTCGTCGCCACTGCCACGTGGCGACTAAGGCAAGTAAAATTATTGGGCCAATCACACCTGCTTCACTTGATATAGTCTTGTTATTTGCAAGTTCAACAAGAGCATAAAGTACTCCCCATGTTAGTAAAGTCGCTAAAATAGCTCCAAAACTAAAAAGAGAAACATTTAAAAAACGCACACTTATAGGAACAAAAAAGAATATGATTATAATCAAAAGCGGTGCAAAAAATGGATAGATAAAAATTTTATATAAAGCACCTTTTATACTCGTAGTGTCAATATTTTGTCCCTTCAGTAAAAGAATAGCATCTATGGCATTTTTGATGGTAAAGTTGACTTTTCCCTCATAGACTTGATCCAGCATCTTTGGTCTAAAACCAGCTAAGATATGCAGATCCTTCGCTGCGTTTACTCTGATGCCAGAAGATGCAAAACTTAAATCGTTCGGTTTAGTAATCACATCAGCTGCCTTAATATACCAAGCATCATCTCTATAACTTGCCGATTTTGCCTCTAAAATAGAATGCAATGAGTTGTTTTTTACGCTAAAAACACGGATACCTACTGCCTTCTCCTGCAAGGGAAAAAGCTCTTCAAAATAGACATACTTCCCCTTATAAGCAAAAAAAAGATTTTTCGTAGGATTAAGGTACTGGGAAGTGTTTCGGATATTATTTGAAAATTCATCAGCTCTTGCAAAATTTGGCCAAGCATGCAAAGAGATAAAAAGTATGGTAATGACTACCGACACGATAACAAATGGGCGTAAAACATCTACGCGAGAGTAGCCAAGTGAGAAAAAAGAGACAAGTGCATTCGAGCGGATAAGGTAAATTTTTGTCGATATCATACCAAAAACCAAGGCAAGCGGTAAAAGCATGTCAATGGCAAAAAAACTTTTATAGACAAGATAAATAAGGAGTAAATTGGCTGAAATCGAGAGCTTTGCACTGTTTCCCATATAGTCAAAACCGACAAAAAAGAGCGTTAAAGCAACTAAGATAATCAAAAAATATTTTATGTAATGTAAGGCAATATACTTAAAAGCCAACATCTTATGGTGCCTTAATAGAAAACTTTGATTGTGTCTCTTGTAGAGTATGTTCTAAAAGATAGCAAACTGCATCGCAAGTATGTGCAATTAAATCATCGAGAGCCTGCTGTTGCTCTTTAGAAAATTTGCCTAACACATAAGAGATAACTTCTCCTTTATGTTCAGGTTTTCCAATGCCTACACGCACACGAATATACTCTTTTGAAATACAAGAGTCTATAGATTTCAATCCATTATGTCCACCATGCCCACCGCCTTTTTTAAAACGCACCGTACCAAAAGGCAAATCTAAATCATCATGTATTACAACAACATCTTCAATTTTATAGAAATTTTTCACTTTGACAACAGACTCACCGGAGAGATTCATAAAAGTAAGTGGTTTTAATAAATAATGATTTTTAAATTTGTAGAGTTCACCTTGAAATGATGAAGCAGAAAGTTTTCTCGCAGAAGTTTTTGCAACACAGGCATCTATGACCATAAAGCCAATATTATGACGTGTCATTGCATAGTCGGAACCAGGGTTCCCTAGTCCAACTATCAACATCTTGTACTACTTAGCTTTAATGATACTAAGAACAGATACACGATCAGAATCTGTGAAAGTCACACCTGCTGGTGCTTCAATATCACGGATAAGTTTTGCATCTCCAACATCCATATCTGTTACATCAATAACAATCGCTTTTGGAAGATCTTCAATTTTTGCTTTTACACGAAGACGTCTTTTAGCAACATTTACCAAACCTTTGTTTTTAAGACCAATAGCTTCTCCAACTGTTTCAACTGGAACCATAAAGTGTGTTACAACACCTGGTTGTGCTACCATTAAATCTACATGTAAAAGTTTCCCTGTTACTGGGTGAGACTCATATGATTGAACAACAACTTGCATCTCTTTACCATCAACTTTAACTGGGAATGCAAGTGTCTCTTTATTACGAACTGCACGGATATACTCGTTTTCTTTAAACGCAGCGTTGATATTTTCAAGCCCTTTTCCGTAAATATTCGCAATTAGATAACCATCACGGCGTAGTGCTTTTGTGCCCTGTTTGCCAATACTCTCTCTAACTATACCTTCTAACATATGAAGTCCTTTGTTTTTTAAAATGGACGCAATTTTATCTTAATTTTCATTAAATTCTACTTTAGATCAAAAATATCATCATCATTTATTTCAGGTTTGACATGATTTGTCACATCTTCAGAAGTGTTAGCTTCAAGAGAAGCCGACATTCCACTAAGGAGTCCATTTATTTTGAGTTCTAAATCCGAGGCACTCGTTGCATGATCCATTGCTTGTTCTTTTGTAATAACACCTTCATTATAAAGGTCTAAAATTGCCTGATCAAAACTCTGTGATTTATAATGATCTTTTCCGGCTTCAATTGTATCGCGTATCTCATAATCTCTGTTTTCCATTATAAGTTTTTCAATGGTCGGTGTTTTTACTAAGACTTCCATAGCAGCGCGACGACCTCCGGCTTTTGTTGGAATAAGTCTTTGCGAGATAACCCCCTGCAGCACTCCGGCAAGTGACATTCTTACACGGTTTTGCTCATCTGTAGGAAACTGCGCAATAATACGATTGACTGTCTCTTTTGCATCCACAGTATGGAGTGTTGAAAAGACCAAGTGACCGGTATCAGCCGCATGTAGAGCAAGATTTACGGTCTCCCTATCACGCATCTCCCCGACCAAAATAATGTCAGGATCTTCACGAAGTGCTGCACGCAGCGCTGTACCAAAAGAGAGCGTATCTTGTCCAACTGAACGTTGGTTAATAATACACCCCCTGTCTTTATGGACAAATTCAATTGGATCTTCAATGGTAATAATATGTTTCTTTTGTGTCATATTAATAGCATTAATTAGCGTTGCTAAAGTTGTTGACTTTCCACTCCCTGTAACACCAGTTACAAGTATCAAGCCTCTCTCTTTTTGTGTAAAGTCTCGTACAACTTGTGGAATATGCAACTCTTCAAAAGTAGGAATTTTTACAGGAATTACACGAAATACAGCTGAAACACCATCCATTTGAAAGAAAATATTTACACGAAAACGGTTGTTTTCATCAAAAGGATAGACAAGGTCAAGTTCCTTTTTTTCAACAAATTCTCCAAAACGACCACGAAGCAACTCTTTTGCGAAAGTAAGGGCATCTTCCTTTGATAAAATACCTCCGGAAAACTGTTTAATTTCTCCATTAATTCTCGCACGGATAACAGAATTTGCTTTTACATGCAAATCACTCCCACCTACTTCTATCATTTTTTTTAAATGTGCCCGTACCTTTTTAAGCTCTTCAAATGTGAGTTTACTAACATCTACTTCTGTATTCATAAGTTCTCCAATATCTCTGCAAAAGCATCTTTAAATGCTTGCAAACCATCACTAATTTGCCCATCAAGTACTGCGTTTAAATCTATACCTGCCTCACGAACCTGCTGCAGATGTGCATCTACAATATCATGAGAAATTGGGAGCGCTTTTTCTTTTTTTGTATCTCTCTCAAAAGCCTTAATGGTATCTATAGGGGCAGTATTTACACTGTTATAGGCTAAAAGATTCTCCACATAATAATATGCAGGTAAAGAGTCATCTTTTACTCCTGTACTTGCAAAAAGTGCGCGACATCCCGGAACCTGCATCGCCTCTATTGCTTCATAAATAAGAGATGTATTATATATACCAGTAAGTGCAGTTGCAACACCTTTTTCATGAAGGATCGCATCAATTGCCCTATCAACCCGACTTACAAATATACTTATAACGGTATCTACGTTGTTTCCATAACGCTTTACTCCACTCTCAAAAGCCTTTGCACACGCAATCGCCTGTTCTTTTTTAAAAATAAGCGTTGCGTTTACAGGAATACCAAGGGCACTAAGCTCTTGCATCGCTGTATATCCAGCTTTTGTAGCAGGTACTTTTATCATTACATTTTTTCTTTTTATTGCATGAAAAAGTCTCTTTCCTTCGTTGATTGTTGCTTCTGCATCATCGCATAAGAAAGGATCTACCTCAATACTCACATACCCGTCATCCCCTTTTTCATACAGAGGAAGAAGAATATCTGCAGCCTTTTGAATATCAAAAATTGCGACTGCTTCATAACGCTCTTTAGGTGTAAGATTTGTATCTAACTGTGAGAGTTGCTCTTTATATGCAGGTGAAGTTAAAATCGCATTTTTAAATATGGCCGGATTAGAAGTTGCACCATTTATTATCTTTTTTTCTATCAATACTTTAAATTCATTATCAAGATAATCTCTCTCAATAAAATCTGCCCAAAGTGAAAACTTCAAATCTTCTATATACATTCTTACATCCTAGAATAATTTTTCGTCTATTATAACCCAATAAATCTAAAATGAAGATACACTTTTAGGAACTCTTAGGGTAAAAAGTGTTTCCCCATTTTGAGAAAACACTTCAATATCCGTATGAAACTGCTTTTGCATAATCATTTGAGACATATAGAGTCCTAATCCTGTTCCATTTTTCCCTTTTGTACTAAAGTATGGCTCAAAGATAGATTCAATGTCTTCATCTTTGATGCCTCCTGCATTATCATAAATTTCTATCCGTATGTACGCATCTTCTTCAAAAACATAGACTACAACTTTAGGATTATCAATAGCTCGTTTTAAAAGCTCATCTACTGCATTATTCATAATATTTAAAAGTACTTGTATGATTTCATTTGCATAGGTTTGTACAACTATCTCTTTCTCACATGAGAGTTCTATAGTAATCTTTGTATCTTTTATACGTGGGAGTGTAAAGTTAATAGCTTTGTTAATCAGTTCTGATATTTCAATTTCACTACTCTCTTTATTCGGATGAAAATAGGTTTGAAAATCATTTATAGTATCAGAAAGGTAAACGGCTGTATCACTTATATTATCTAAAATTCTATCGAGTTCTTTGTCACAATTATCTTTACCAAGTAGTCGTTTTACTTGAAAATTAGAGATATTGAGCGTTATGCTTGAGAGAGGTTGTCTCCATTGGTGTGCTATCATACTAATCATCTCACCCATTACAGCCTGTTTAGATTGGATTGTCATAATCTTCTCTTTTTTTGTCAGCTCCTCTATTTGCGCTTTGAGCATTTCACTTTGGGCATATATCAGTGCCCGTGCCTCTTTCATTTTTACATGATAAAAAAAGACAATGAGAGTAAGGATACTAAAGACGAGAACAAGAGTCGTAATTTGGTATATATTGTAATGGATATGAATAAAAGGTTGCACAGGAGCTGCTGCCACACTTATAAGTAGAAAAATAATCCATGCAAGTGCATGCTTTTCGTTTTTAAAGTATAAAATAACAATCGGGTAGGTATAGATCCAGACATGCTTTAAATTCAGTGGATCTCCAAAATATATAAGATAAAGAATAAGCAGTGTCATCAATGCCGTCTCAATATGAGCAATAGGGAGTAGATATTTTTGATCTTTTCGTAGAAGTACAAAAAGTACTATATTAATAAGAAAGAGACTTAATTCTACAAAACTCAAAGTGGGTTTTCCCATGATTTGATTGAGAAAAACGCCATAAAGTACACTTACTGATGCGAGTATAATACCAATATTCATCATTTGGTATTTACTTTTTAATACATACTCATCCTCTGCAAACTCCCAACCACTGGAAAAATACTCTTCAAATTTTTTAATCATGTTGCTCTTTTATGGTAAATAGATTTTATCTTGTAACTCTTGAAATTCACTCTTAGCGACACTATCAAGTGTAATGCCCCCACCACTTTTATATATCAAACCCTCATTGCTTTTTTCAATAAAGCGAATCATCACCCCACTCTCAAAAGACTCTCCATCAAAAAGACCAAAAATGCCTGTAAAAAAACCTCTCGCATACCCTTCAATCTCTTCAATAATTTCAATAGTGCTGCGTTTAGGAGTACCGCTAATACTTCCAGCAGGTAACAAAGAGGCTAAAATATCTCCAAGATGTTCCTTCCAATTTGCTTCAAGGTCTCCTGCTATTTGTGAACTTACCTGCAAAAGTTTACGATGTGGAGTCTTCACCTCCGTAATATAACGGAATTTTTCTACCCTAACATTTTTTGCCACAATAGAGAGGTCATTTCGTAATAGATCAACAATCATAATATGTTCTGCCATCTCTTTTTCATCTGCAAGTATTTTTTTTCGTGCATCTGCAACACTAGCATCAATCGTACCTTTCATAGGAAAAGTACGTATAGTATTTCCCTCAATTTGCACAAATGTCTCCGGTGAAAAGCAGATAAAATCCTCTTTATAACGCAGTTTATAGTGTGCATTTGCTAAATTATACATCTCTTTGAGTGTTACATCACTTTTAATTGGAGTAGCTTGGGTAAGATTGAGCAAGTAGGTCTCACCGGCACGTATTTTCTCTAAAACAGCATCAAATTTCTTTTTGTATTCTTGAAAATCAAGTGCTGCATACTCTAAACGATGCGAATGTCTCTTCCCCCTTATTTGCCCATTTATCTCAAATTCTATATCTTCACTTTCTAACGCGTCTAAGGGAATTACTTTTACTTCTTTTGCCCGAAAATCACTTATAAAGAGAAATGGTTCTCCCTTGCTTGCAAGAGTATTTACCTGAGAAAATTCCATATAATCCTGCTAGAGAATCAGTTTTTTTAAAATTGCCATACGGATGTTAACACCATTGGCAACCTGCTGTAAAACTTTACAGCGAGGATCTTCTAGCATTGCATCTGAAATATCAATATTTCTGTGTACAGGCCCAGGATGCAGAAGAATAATATCTCTCTCCCCGACAAGTTCTTCTGTTATACAAAAGTCACTCGCATAATCTTTTAAACTTGCATAGCTCTGTGAAGAGTGGCGTTCTGTTTGTGTACGCAAACTCATAATGGCATCAACTTCATCAATAATATCTTGCAAATGGTGTGTGAAACGCAGTGATGTTTTTGGGAGAAACTGTGGCGGTGCTACGAGAATAACTTCCATCCCAAAACGGCTTAGGAGTTCAATATTTGAATTTGCCACACGAGAATTTTTAATATCTCCAACAATGGCTATTTTTTTCCCTGCAACATCACCAAAATGCTCTTTGAGTGTATAAAGATCAAGCAGTGCTTGTGAAGGATGGGCATGTGCCCCATCACCTGCGTTTAAAATGGCTGCTTTTGTATGGTTCGAGAGAATTTTAGGAACCCCCGCATTTTGATGCCGGACAATGATGGCATCTGGTCCCATAGCGTCCAAATTCATTGCTGTATCGACAAGCGTTTCTCCTTTTTTTGTTGAACTTTTAGCAACATCAAGGTGTACAACTTCTGCGCCAAGACGTTTTGCAGCTATTTCAAAAGAACTTTTTGTTCGTGTCGAATTTTCAAAAAAGAGGGTAATAATAATTTTATCTTGTAATATATGTTCAAAATGTCCATCACTGAAATATTTTGCATCAGCGAGGAGTTCTTCTATTTCAGCTTTTGTGAAATCATCTGTTCGTATTAAATGTCCCATAAAACACTCTCTTTTTTTTCTTTGGATTGTACACTAATTAGGATTTGTTTTTTATAAACTCACAACAGGAGCCGGCTTAAAAGATTCGAGTATTTCTGAAACAATCGCATTTATATCTTTATCAACCTGCAAAATTTCCATCTTTTTCTTTAGAAAATAGGGTGCACTTATATGTTCAAACGCTGCATCATTATCTCTACAATTAAACGCAAGAACAGTTGAAATATTTCTCTCCTGCAGCGCCTGATAACTTAAAAGTGTATCATTAATACATCCTAATGCACAATGTGTTACTAAAAGAGCATTTGCACCAAAAAAGCCAATTAGATCAATCATCATAAAACTATAGTCTGCCGGTACCATCAGTCCACCAGAGCCCTCTATCAGTAAAATATCGCAGTAGGCATCCATAGCATCAAGAGCCTGTGTCACTTTTTCAAAGTCAAACATCTCCCCTTCTGATGCAACATAAGGTGCAGCAGGAAGTTCGTATGAAATAGGAACCACATCTTCTACACTCAACCCAGCACACTCAGGATTGAGTGTTTTAAGGGTGGCTAAGAGTAAATCTCCATCAGGATATTTTCCATCTTTTACTCCTGTTTCAACGGGTTTGACCACTCCTACACGAAGCCCCATTTGGGTAAAGGCATGCATCAGTTTTATTGTTGTGTATGTTTTTCCAATGTCGGTATTTGTTGCTGTGATAAAAATTCTTTTTTTCATAAAGAAATTATAGCAGTTTTTTAAAAACTAAAGATTTTTAATTTATAGTGCTTAGATTTGGATGTTTGTGGGAAGAAACTTAAAACTATTGTCAAAAAACTGAAGATTTTTGCTTAATGTGCTTTAGATTTGAATGTTTTTGTAAAGGAGGCTACTGAAGTAGCTGACTGCACAAATCATTCAAAGATGAAGTGCAGTAAGCAAAAAGATTAGTTTTTATCTTGGTTTACGATTTTATTCGCTGAAATCCATGGCATCATCTCACGAAGTTTCACACCAGTTTGTTCAATCAATGAAGCACGTGCATTTGTACGTTCTGCATTCATACGAGGATATCCTGCTTGACCTTCAAGGATGAAATCTTTTGCAAATCTACCATCTTGAATCTCTTTTAAGATCTCTTTCATTGCAGCTTTTGATTCATCATTGATAACACGTTTACCAGAAACATAGTCACCATACTCAGCAGTGTTAGAGATAGAATATCTCATATCAGCAATTCCACCTTCAAACATTAAGTCAACAATGAGTTTTAATTCGTGAAGACACTCAAAATATGCCATTTCAGGAGCATAACCAGCTTCAGTTAATGTTTCAAAACCAGCTTGAACCAAAGAAGAAACACCACCACAAAGAACAGCTTGTTCACCAAAAAGGTCAGTTTCAGTTTCATCTTTGAAAGTTGTCTCAATAATAGCAGTACGACCACCACCAATTGCTGATGCATAAGAGAGTGCTAACTCTTTTGTATTTCCCGCAGGATTTTGTCCAACAGCGATAAGGTCAGGAATACCACCACCACGTACAAATTCAGAACGTACAGTATGACCTGGAGCTTTTGGAGCAATCATAGTTACGTTGATGTCAGCTCTTGGAATAATTCTTCCATAGTGGATGTTAAAACCATGACCAAAAGCAATTGTAGCACCCTCTTTTAAGTTTGGCTCAATTTCGTTTTTATAGATTTCTGCTTGATTTTCATCAGGAAGAAGAATCATAACAACATCAGCTTTTGCAGTAGCTTCGCCAACTGTTAAAACTTCAAAGTTTTTTGCTTCTGCTTTTGCCCAGCTAGAACCACCTTTACGAAGACCGACAACAACTTCTACACCACTGTCTCGTAAGTTTTCTGCGTGTGCGTGTCCTTGAGAACCAAAACCAATCATCGCAACTGTTTTGCTTTTAATGATGTTAATATCACAATCTTTATCATAGTAAACGTTTAATGCCATTTTTTTTCCTTAGGCTTTAGAGTCTTTTGCTCTAAAAAATTTGTCGCATTATACTAAAGTTTTGGTAAAATTTTTATTAGAGTAACTGACCTTACGCACTTTTGTAATAAAGTTCGTAAAAATAACCTATTTTCTCAAAAAGTTTACTTTTTGTAGCTTTAGGGGGTTGTAGGGACTTTAGTCCCTGCCTCTATAATGGGCTTTGCTCATTATAGTGCGTAACATCATTTAAAGTAAGCTTATAAGTTTTAGGAAAATTACTCGCTTAATTTCATACTCTGTATAATATGAAAAAAATAAAAGGAATTTTATGAAAAAATTCAATCTATTCAATGAAATTATTACTCTTAATAAACAAGAGCTTTTAAACGCAATCAACTCTACAAAGGAGTTTGCAATAAACATCAAGGGAGAAGTACTCTTTAGCCCTGTAGCTGAAAAAGAGATTCTTATCTATCAGGGTAAACATCTTCCACAAAAAACCAGCGCACTTACGCCAGTGCAACCGCAAACTCTTGGGGAAATATTTGGCAAGAACTACCAAATTGTAGAAGATGATGAGCGAGTGCTCATTAAAGCATTTTCAAACTGGCAAGAGCTAATTAAACTCAATACCCCACGTGCTTCTTACGATGATACAACAGGTGATGGAGTGGGTGAATTTTCAAACGCAGCACTTGAAGAGATTGGCTGGAATGCCACAGAGTTTAATATTACATACAGAGAGTTGGTTGAAGCACTTGAAAAAGATGTAGATGGCACTTTACTTTGTATAGAACAAGAAGAGCCGTACCAATTTAGCGGTTTGGGATTTATTACAGATGATGCCCAGGCACATACATACCTTTTTAATTATTGCCAGAAAAAAATTAAAACTATAATGCAAGAGGACCCACTCTATGCTCCAGATAAATTAAGCGATGACGAACGAGAGGCGGCAGAGTTCTTTCAATGTCTTTAAAAAAACAAAAAGTTACCATTGAGTATAAATACAGAGGATCAATAGAGTTTCCCGATACGCTTGAAGCAAAAGATATATTTTTCCGTGTCAAACAGGCTTATGCAAATCATGAAAAGATGAGCATAGCCCTGCTCTTTTCAAAATCTAAACGTGAAAAACTCAAAAAGTACCAAAAAGGTGCTGCACAAAAAGAGCTACTCAATCTTGATTTTTACATAGAACTTGGAAAGATTTTACACTTTAACACGGAGGATGCCGAGGCTTTAAAACGTTCTATTTTACTCATTAATGACACGGCATACAGTAATTTCAACATTACAAAACGGCTTATTTTAATCAATAAAAAACAAAAAACAAAAGCAAAAGATAATTATCTTTTTTGGGATATAGAAAACTTTTCCAATATTTCTGCCATATTTAATGATATTATAGAACCTTACAACGTCGATGATTGCAACATTTTCATGGCTGCAAACCCCGATTCTCTTTACTTAAAAAAAGCAGAATGGGAAGCAAATCTTTATGACTATGGAAAAACACTCCACTCTTTTAACTTCACGAAATGCGCCCATGGAAAAGATGTTGCAGACAACATTCTCTTACAAACTTTACAGGAGCTACGACTTACAAATTCTAATATTTTTCTTTTAACGTTTGATAGGGATCTCAAAGAGAAATTTATTGCCAAAACAGATAAAAGCAATAACCTCTTTATGATGAAGCAATAACCTCAGGAGCAGGTTCTGCCAAGAGATACCCTTGTGCATAATCTATCTCCATATTTTTTACAATTTGTAATATTGCATCAGAGTGGACAAACTCTGCTACAATTTTTTTCTTGAGTTTTTTTGCAAAAATCACAATCGTCTCTACAACTAAACGAGCATTTTCATCAGTGTCAATATTTCTAATGAGCGAACCATCAATTTTCATAATATCAGAACGATTTTTTGTCATATGCTCAAAATTTGCAAAACCACTTCCAAAATCATCAATAGCAATGTGTGCGCCCACAGCATATACCGCATCTATAAAATCAAACATAATCTTGTCATCTTCAAGCTCTTGCGTTTCAAGAATTTCAATAGTCAAATGTTTTGCAATCCCATACTCTTGTATTTTATTAAAGAGGTATTTTCGAGTATCTTCATTTGTAATATCATCAAACGCAAGATTAATACTAAAGTTTAAACCTTTTTTTTGAAAATAGGCAAAAGTTTTCTCAATCATTATACGGGTAAGCTTTGGATAAAGTTTAATTTTTTGTGCAATCTCTAAAAAGAAATATGGACTCAACACTTCACCATTATCTTTTTTCAAACGAATCAATGCTTCATACTTCTCTATTTTCATCGTTTTTAAATCATAAATTGGTTGGAAATAAGGAATAATTCCATCATTTTCAATGGCATTTTTAATTAATTTAGCAGTAGCAATATTTTTTGCATACTCCTGAGAGAGTTTTAAATCTTCATTATAGATCATAAAACTTTTTCCTGCACGTTTAGCAAGTTTTAAGGCCATATCACTGTTAATGAGTCCACTTCCTTGCATATTTATAAACGCAGCAGAGAGAGTAATAGTAAGATTAATAATACCATCTTCTACTCTAAATTTATATGCATGTACAAGAGTAAGTATTTCATGAATAACAGTTTCTAATTTTTCTTTTTCATGCTCTATATCCGCAATAATAGCATACTCATCTGATGGAAGTTTAAAAAGTTCCATAGCATGTTTTTGTGTATATTGTTCTAATAGTTGCGCGAGTTGGATTAATATTTGATCCCCAACAGCATGTCCGTAAAAATCATTAATAATCGTAAAGTCATCAATGTTAAGCAGTAAAATTGTTTTACCTATAGACTCACCTAGTCGATTAATGAGGCTTAAACGGTTTGGAAGTCCTGTTAGTTTTTCAAGATATGCTTGTTTTTTGGTTAAGTTAGAATTCTCAAGAATACGTCTTTCAAGATTGTGATTTAACTCCTCGAGCTCATCAGCAACTGCGTTTGCTAAGTGTGCAATAACCTGTTCATTCGTAATGTCAATTTTTTCTTTTGAGTAGTCTATAAAAAAGTGTTCATTAACTCTTTTTGTACTTTCAGAGAGAAGTACCATTGTCATTGTTTCATTTAAAAATCGATTTCCTGTTGGTGCATGAAAAAACTCACCATAGGTGAAAAATCCTACAGTTGGCGCAAGGGTATTTAAGAACTTCAACTCATCAGCAATTTGTTCTTGCATAAATCGTCTTCTTGCCATACACGAGTAGATAAATATAGACTCTGTTTCACATTGGGCTGATGAAATGATTTTATGGATATTGTAGGTGCCTCTTCGTAAGATTTCATCAATATTTCCAACACCAAAACGGACCATCTCTCCCTCTGCAATGTTTCCTCCAAAAGTTAAAGAACCATCATCATGTGCTAGTATAGGAGCCCTTCCTACTAAAAGACCATTTTCTTCAATGATGAGAGGAAACTCAATCCCTACTTTTGGAAGTGCACACGCTAACTCTCTTCCCATATATTTCGCATAAATCTCAACAAGTGGAATATCATCAAGTTCATACACTCTATTTTTGACAGCCTTTGTAACTTTCATCTTTTTACCAATCGGCTTCCAGTCAAAAGTGTATCCATTATTTACACATAAAACATCACTCTCAAGAGCAACCGCCACAGCACCTTGAGTAATTACACCCTCTTTTGTAAAAATATATGTCGCCCTAAGTTCTCCATTGTCGCCAGCAAGACCACCCGTTACAATAACATTTGGAGCAACACTCTCTATTCCATGTACAAAATCTTCTCCATTTGTATGGAGTCCATCTGCAAAAGCAATCAGTAGTTTTGTTCTCTTGCTACAAAGTTTTTGAGCAATCTCCTTACCACTGTAAAAAGAACTTTTATCTTCATTTTTATAATCTATGTATGCAAGAGATAGAGTCGTTTTTTCAAAATAAGAGAAAGAGACAACACTTTTTGTACCCACATAGACTTCAGAAGATTCAATCACTCCATCAGATGTTGATCCAATTAACTTGGCCAAAGGAAACTTTGCACGCAACACTTCTAGAATAAGTTCAATAAACATTACTTCCGGATTTTCAACAAATACTTGTATCAGTAAATTAGCATTATCGACAAACTTCTTTTCTTCTAATTGAGAAGAGAGTTCCAGTAATGTGGTAAAAATGAGATTGTTCGTTTTCATGCAGTTATAATACTCAACTTTAACTTAGATAATTATTCGAGTATTTTAATTTAATTTATTTTTCTGTAAAAAGCGTTGTAAAATAATCATAGCAGAAAGAGAATCCACCCGTCCATCTCTAATGTATTTTATTTCACCCTTCATCATATTTTCAGCTTCTAAAGAGCTTCCAGCTTCATCCTGATAATAGACTTGCCCATCAAATCCGACCAAATTCATAAAATGCTCGATCCTTCGACGCATTTCAGCTTCGCTGCTTCCACCTAAAGGTATACCAACCACCACAGCATCAACTTCCCACTCATTTAGTGCTTTTTTTACTTCACAAGAAGCTTGATTGCGATTTTTACGTATCACTGCGTTTAGAGGAGTTACTATATCTTTGTGGGCAGAATATGCAAGCCCAATGCGTTTGAGACCCAGATCAATAGCAATGTATTTCATCTTTATTTTCCCAAACAAAAAGAGCCAAACATTTTATCAAGCATCTCATCATTCTCAAACGGTCTCGTAATGCTTGCCATCTCTTTAACTGCTTCATTAAGATGGAAAGAGAAGATTTCAAGTTCTTGAAATTCCAACGGTTCATATGCCTCTTGAATATTTTTCATAGTATTTTCAACTGCCTGAATTTGACGCTCTGAAATAAGCATAATCTCATCACTGCTGTTGCTTCTATCCATAATATTTTCAAGTTTTTCTATAAGTTTTGTCACATCCTCTTTTGAGTTGAGTTCCAAATCAAATTTTACCCTTGGCAAAGCAAGCTTTTGTTCAAGATCAATTTTATTTTTAATAATAATAATCTCTTTATTTTCTGAATGTTCTTGTAACAACTCTACAATTTTTTTATCCTCTTCATCTGCTTCACGAGAACCATCAAAAAGAGCTATAACAATATCACTCTGCTCTATTGCCTCTAAACTCCGTTCAATTCCAATTTTTTCTATCGCATCACCTGCTTCACGAATACCCGCAGTATCTACAATTTTTATTAGGTGTGTTCCTACTTTTACCTGCTCTTCAATTGTATCACGTGTTGTCCCTGCAATATCACTTACAATAGCTCGGTTATAATTTAAAAGAGCATTTAAAAGAGAACTTTTCCCTACATTTGGCTTACCCACAATAGCCACACGAAACCCTTGCATTAATCCCTGTCTCGATTTTGAGGCAACAAGTGTCTTTTGTAAAAGTTTGTAAAGCTCATTGAGTTTTGCTTGAATTTGCTCTACCAAATCAGGAGGAAGATCCTCTTCGGCATAATCAATTGTCACTTCACTATAAGCTAAAATATGGATGATTTCATCTCGTACTTGTTCTATAAACTCTTTGAGTGAACCTTTCATCTGTGTAGCAAGAATTTTTGCAGCATCTTCACTTTTTGCTTCTATGAGCTGGGCAATTGCTTCGGCTTCACTCAAATCTATACGTCCATTAAAAAAGGCACGTTTTGAAAACTCCCCTGCGTTTGCAAGACGGGCTCCTGCATCAAGTGTAGCTTTAAGAATACTTTGTGCTACTATAAAACCACCATGACACTGTATTTCTACAACATCCTCCGCAGTAAAAGAGTATGGCCCTTTAAAATAGATAACTATCGCTTCATCAATAAGCGCATCATCTGCATCATAGACATTTTGCAGTGTTGCAAAACGGGGTGTAAAGTTTTCATGTTTTGTGAGTTTTTTGGCTATAGAGAGGGCTTTGTCTCCACTCAGACGAATAATTGCAATGGAGCCAATGCCATTGGCAGTTGCAATGGCAGAGATTGTATCAGTCATTTCTAATTACTGTGGTAATCGTTTACGATTATATATTTGAGTCCATCTTTTGTTGAACGGATAACAACATATTTTTCAGGGTATCTCTCTCGTAGTTGACGCAGTGCAATCTGTACTAAAATACCATCTAAAATTTTCGTCTGTGCGCGGCCATCTCTTTCAATACTTTCATACACACCCTCAAGATAACGAGAGACAGACTCTTCTTGATTTTTCAAAAATTCAGCAATTTCCAAACGCAACTGGAGGTCATATTTACTATTGATCCAGTTAAATATCATATAAGAGAGTGCTTTGTATCTATATCCCTCTTTACCGATTAAGAGAGCAGCATCTTCACCTTGGAACTCAATAAGCAGTGTCTCTTTATCATAAACACTCACTTGGATTTTATCAATTTCAAAACAGATAAGAGCAAAAAGGTCATTTATCTCTTTTTCTACTTCTTGTGCGACTTCTTCAATATTAACATGAGAAATAACTTCTTCTTGTATATTTTCATCATACGCATCATCATAATCTGCAGTATATTCCAGTCCACTTGCAAGGTCTTCATCTTGCTCATCATCTTGATCACTTACAAAAGATGCAGGCATAATCGTGTCATTAAGCATAGTAGGAGTAGTATGCTCTTCAACAACCACAACTTCCTCTTTTTTCATCTCTTTTTCGTAAGTAGTGTTCTCTTTTTTTTGTGGATTACTCTCTTTTTTTACCGTAGCAACAATAATTGCATTCTTTTTAAAAAATCCTAAAAAACCACTGCTTGGTACTTGCACAACTTCAATAGCAAGCTCTGTAACAGAGCACTTTAAAGAAGCAGCAGCATCATTAAAAGCATCTTCAAGTGTTAGGGCTTCTATTTTTATCATATCTATTTCTCACTTTTTTTTTCAATTGCAGCTTTTAAATCTCGCGCATTTTTAAATTGCTGATTGACCATATATTGTTGTGCAATTGAGAAAAGGTTATTTGTAAACCAGTAAAGCACCAATCCAGATGGGAACGTTACAAAGAAGAATGTAAATATTATAGGAAGGTATTTAAATACTTTCTCTTGCATTGGATCTGTAAAATTATTTGGTGTCATGCGTTGTTGTATAAACATTGATGCACCCATTAAAATTGGCAATACATAGTAAGGGTCCATACGTGAAAGATCTTGAATCCATAAAATCCACGGAGCACCTTGAAGTTCAACTGTGTTAAGAAGCGTACGATACAGTGTAAAGAAAACCGGAATCTGTAATAACATAGGAAGACATCCACCAAGAGGATTTGCACCATGCTTTTTATACATTTCCATAGTCGCTGCGTTTAGGCGTTGTGGATCTTTTTTATACTTCTCTTTTAACTCTTTCATTTTCGGTGCAAGTTCTTTCATCTTTTGCATAGAAACCATACCTTTATACGTTAAAGGATAGAGAATAATACGAATAAGTGCTGTTAAAGCGACAATCGCCCAGCCCCAGTTTCCAAGAATACCATGCAACCATGAGAGCACTGCAAAAAGTGGTTTTGCAGCAAATGTGAACCAACCATATTCTATAGCATTTGTAAGTACAGGGTCAATTGCTTTAAGCACTTTATGCTCTTTTGGTCCGATGTAACCATGAATATTTTCATCTTTTGAAGCTTCAAAATAGACAACTGGGTTGTCATCTTTACCACGTTCTACTATAACATTTGTATCTTTTTTAAATCCATAGAGAATATCAGCAGTGTACTGATCAAAAGAAGATGCAAGTTGTACACCTTGAAATACTTGTCGCCCCTCAGCGTCACCATCTTCAATAATATGAACTACATCATCATCAGTATATATCAATGCTCCAGCAGCAGCCATAAGTTTCTTTGAAACCTGTGGTCTATCACCAAGATAAACAAAATATTTTACATTTTTTGAAGTGGAAATTTTTGCATCATAATGCCCATCTGCGTAAAACGTCAAGACTTTTGTCACAGTGAGATTAGGAAGTTTTTGTGTTAAAGTCACACTTACGGGATTCTTATCTAAGGTAACATTATGTACACTCGCAACATAAGGTACTTTAAGAGCTTCAGCATTTATTGTATCATCCCCAAAGCGAATAAACAGAGGCTTTGTACCATTTGCAGGGATTACCTGTGCATGCAAATTATCATTATTTCTAAATTTATCTTCAAGAAGCTCTTTTGAGGCGATTCTTCCTAAAGTGTCAATTTTGAGTATAAACTTTTTGTTTGTAATAGTCACAATATCAGATGATGCACTATTCATCTTCTCTTGTTCTGCTATAGTATGTCCAGAAGCTTCTTCTACGGTTTGAACGATGCTTTTTGTCTGGCTT
>CAYRVR010000008.1:0-33587 GCA_964427835.1 uncultured Sulfurimonas sp.
TCATCTAAACTATCATTAATATGTACAAAACGTGCTAAAAGTAGTGCAAGAAAAATATCACTATGTGGCTTAATCTGAATAAAAAGATCTGCCATTTGTGCAATTTTTGTCTCTACTGGGTCAATAACAATAATTTTTTTATTCTTTATAATTGGAAGAATATGTGAAGATGTTACATGAGGATTCCTTCCCCAAAAAATCACTACATCTGACTTTGCAATTTCACTTAAAGGCATATTTTTATTACTACCACGTCCTGCAATAATTCCTGCCTCTCCTGCACCATCACATAAATTTCCATCTGTTAGTGTTGCCCCAATATTTGCAAAAAAGTGATCTGTCACCTCTTGCATCAATCCAAAGTTCCCACTCCCTCGGTAATGGAGTACATCACTTTTAAGTGGAGTTGCTATCATCTCTTGAAGTTTTTGCAGCGCTTCTTGCATTGAAATATTTTCTCCCTTATAACGTGGAGCTTCTATCCTCGGGAATTTATTATAATGATTTAAGTGAGGACATAAAAATCCCTGCGTATGTCCTCCTTTTACAGGAAGAAGTGCCTCATTTACATATTCAATTGCACAGGCATCATAACAATCAAGTGGACAAGCTGTAATATTATTTTTTTGCATTTTGTTCCTTTTTGAGTTCAATCTTTACAAGTTGCGAAAAGTATTTTGGAGCATCTACTACTATTTGTGCACGGTAGCGTGAGATATTATTTGTATCTGCTACGGGAATAACCCTACCTAATCTATAGTGAGTTCTTTTTCCATCGATGTAAACAACCATATCTTTATAATCATGTAAATCACTTCTATCTAAATAGATCGTTATAATCCCTCTTGAGATATCTGCAACACGTGCTAAAGGTGTACCGATATTTACTACCATTGCAGGTTTCACTTTCAAACCATAAAGTAAAAAACCATTTGCTGTTATGCTTTTGTCATGAATCGTTTTGAGTAATTGTTCTTGACGCAATTTTAAATCACTCAAATTTGCTTGCAATGAATTTACCTCTTTACGTGTTGCAAGATAGCTATTTTCACTACTCACCACATTATAAAATTCTCTATCTTTTTCAACTTTTGATTTAATGCTTAAAGATTCGATACGATGAAAATTTTCTTTTTTTCTTCGGAGTGACTCTTTTAAATTTTCTAAAATCTTTTCATCATTTTCTAAAGTCATTTCAAAATATGCAATCTTCTCTTTTACACTTTTAAGTTCATCTCTGTTGAGCGTGTCATCAATGCGAATAAAAGCTTTTTTTGAAAGTCTTTTTCCTAGCATATTTTCATCTACATAGACAACTTCACCCGCTGCGTTTGAAAATATGTCACGGACCTCATACGGTTCAATTTTAGCATAGTAAGTATTTGCAAATATTATAGTAGAGAGAGAAACTAGTAAGAAGAGTAATTTAAGCACTCTAAACCCCTTGTAATTTTATTGTTATATTCTAACATTTCATTGCTAACATTCAAGCATATTTCATTTTAGTTCTGGTAGTATTAAGAGATATTTAATATAAAGGTTTTCAATGTCTGTACTTGACAATGTAGATGCCGCAACAAATCTGGCAAAAAACAATGAACTGCAACTGTTGGTCTTTCGTGTAAGTGATAAAGAGGGTTCTGCATACTATGCAATCAATGTCTTTAAAACAAGAGAAGTTGTGGAAGCTAAAAACCATTTTTTAACACAACTCCCCTCTGTGCACCCAATGCTTGAAGGAACAATTACTCTGCGTGGCTTACAAATTCCCGTACTTAACCTACCGGCATGGCTTGATGTACATCTCTCAAAAGAAGAAATAGCCCAGTCAAACATTTTAATATGTGATTTTAATGGAGTTATTATAGGACTACGTATTATGTCAGCATACAGAGTTATCAAAAAGAATTGGAATGAGATGCACGCCCCTGATAGTTACCGTCTCAAGGATGATGGTGTAGTTATAAATGATACCCGTCTTGAGGATGGAAGCCTGTGTCTCATCCTTGATTATGAAAAGCTTCTTGCAGATGTACTTCCCCAAGCATTGGTAAATGTAGATAGGGATGTCGCGCTGCTTGATGATATCACCATCCCTGACAAACTAAAATATGGAACAGTCCTTATTGCAGAAGATTCAAAAACAGCACAAAGACATCTTACCCAGCTTTTTACGAAAGCACATATTGATATGAAACTCTTTAATAACGGTAAAAAACTCATTGATTATATATTCTCTTTATCAGAGAATCAAATAGAAAAAATTCCTGCAATTATTACAGACATTGAAATGCCGGAAATGTCAGGTTTTACTGTTATACAAAAGCTTCGAGCGAATCCAACGACAAGAGATATTCCAATTATTGTAAACAGCTCGATGACAGGAGAAAACAATAAAAGAGAAGCACAATCGTTAGGTGCAGATGACTTCATTGATAAAACAAAAAGTCATAATGTTATTCCACTCATAGTATCAACAATGCAAAAGAAATCATAAAGAAAAAAAGTGTTAAAGAAAAAGAAAGTTTTTGTAACGACGTAAATCGTCGTTACAAAGAAGTTATGTATCTATTGAAAAATAGAAATAAGTACACCAGCTGCTACAGCTGAACCAATTACACCTGCAACATTTGGACCCATTGCATGCATAAGAAGCATATTTGTACGGTCATATTCCATACCAACTTTATTTGAAACACGTGCTGCCATAGGAACAGCGGAAACACCAGCAGAACCAATTAATGGATTTACTTTATGACCTGGGAAAAGATTCATCAGTTTTGCCATAAGAACACCCGCAGCAGTTCCCACACTAAACGCAACGATTCCAAGAACCATAATAAACATTGTTTCTGGTACTAAGAACTGATCAGCTGCTAGTTTTGAACCAACACCAAGACCTAAGAAAATAGTTGTAATGTTGATAAGAGCATTTTGTAATGTATCATTTAAACGCTCAACAACACCTGATTCTTTTAAGAAGTTACCAAACATAAACGCACCAATAAGAGGCGTAGATTCAGGTAAGACTAAAATAGCAAGCATAAGCACAACAATTGGGAAAATTAATTTTTCTAAACGCGATACATGGCGTAAAGTAGTCATTTTAATTTTTCTCTCCGCATCTGTTGTCAATGCTTTCATAATAGGAGGCTGGATGATTGGAACCATTGCCATATACGAGTACGATGCAACCGCAATAGCACCGAGTAATTCAGGAGCAAGTTTTGTTGCAATAAAAATAGATGTTGGACCATCTGCCCCACCAATAATAGAAATAGCAGATGACTGTTGTAGTGTAAAGTCAACTAAACCTGCTTGAGAAAGTGCTGCAGCACCAACAAGTGTACCAAAAATACCAAACTGCGCCGCACCACCTAGAAGTGCTGTTTTAGGATTTGACAAAAGAGGACCAAAGTCCGTCATTGCACCAACACCCATAAAAATTATAATAGGAAAAAGCTCATTTGAAAGACCTGCTTGATAAATAACACCAAGAAAGCCATCAGGCCCACCAATACCTGCAATAGGAATATTCGCTAAAAGTCCACCAAATGCAATTGGCAAAAGAAGTAAAGGTTCAAAACCTTTTGCAATTGCTAACCAAAAGAGTAAAAATGTTACAAAAATCATAATTACACGGCCTAAACCTTTATGAAAATCACTCATTGGTTTTCCTGTTGAGCTTAGTTCATCTTTACGAGGATGAATCAGTGCGACAACACCTGTTGATTTTAAAAAGTTTACAATCATATCACCCATTGACTGCGTTTCATAACTCTCTGCTTTATGTGCAGAAAGTTCTGTTGTACCTGTAGCATGTTCAGAAGCTGCTGCATTGACACCAAAGGCAAATGCAAAAAGCATCATAAATGCTAAAAATTTCATTATACTATTTTTCATCTATTATCCTATGACTGCTACTACTTGACCTTCTACAACTTTGTCGTTTGTAGCAACATTAATACTTTTGAGTACTCCACCTGTAGGTGCAACCACATCTATTTCCATCTTCATAGATTCTAAAATCATGATTACATCACCTTCATTTACACTTTGTCCCGGATTGGCAACAATTTTCCAAACATTACCCGGAAGAAGTGCTTTAATTTCTACACCGTCACCTGTCGGTACATTTGGAGTTGGTGCTGCCACTGCTGCTTCACCATCTACTGCTACTACTTGAACATCGCCGCTACCTTCAGCAACTTGTACACTAAATTTTTGTCCATCTACTACTACTGTATAATTTCCACTCATCTCTTTTCTTTCTCCTTTACACTCTTCTTCCATTTGGGATTTTTTACGTACATTTAATTCACCTTCACCTTTTAAGAAAGCAATACCTTTATCGTGACATGCTGCAGCAATAAAAATGTTCTCTTCAGTGATTTCTATATCTTCTTCTTTGAGTCTATTTATCCAACTCTCTAAAGATTTTGCAGGATCAGCATCCGCTAAATCTAAAGCTTTTTCAGTTGTTGGTAAAAGATTTAATTTTTCAGAAGCTATTTTTACAATTTCTGGATCTGGTGCAACTGGTGTTTTACCAAAGTAACCTAGAACCATACGGCCATACCCTGGTGCAATCGCTTCCCATGGACCTTGCATAACATTGTTCAACGCCTGTTGGAAATAAAATTGTGACACAGGTGTTACAGAAGTACCATAACCACCTTTTTCAACAACCTCTTGCATTGCCGCAATAACCTCTGGGAATTTATCTAAAATACCATTATCACGCATCATTTGCGTATTTGCAGTAAGTGCACCACCTGGCATTGGAGAGAATGGTATAATCGGAGATACCATTGTTGCTTCTGGTGGCATAAAGTAATCTTCAAGACACGCTTGCAACTCTTTTTCATATGTTAATATTTTACCAAGTTCTAAACCGCCAAGATCATAATTCATACCTTTTGTAGCATGAAGCATTGTTAAAATATCCGGCTGACTTGTTCCACCACTTACAGGATTTGCAGCCATATCAATACCATCAACACCAGCTTCAAGTGCAGCCATATATGCCGCTACTGAAACACCTGCAGTTTCATGTGTATGCAGACGAATGTGTGTATCATCACCTAAAAGTTTTCTTGCCATTTTAATAGTTTCAAATACTTTTTGAGGATTTGATGTACCACTTGCATCTTTAAAACAGATACTGTCATACGGAAGACCACTATCAAGAATATCACGAAGTGTTTTCTCATAAAACTCTACAGTATGTGCGCCATGACATCCTGGTGGTAAATCCATCATCGTTACCACTGCTTCATGTTTTAATCCATGATGTGTGATTCTATCTGCTGAATACTTGAGATTTTCAATATCATTTAATGCATCAAAGTTACGGATTGTTGTTGTTCCATGCTTTTTGAACATTTTCGCGTGAAGATCTATAAGCTCTTTCGAACCAGTATCAAGCATAACTGTATTTACACCACGTGCTAACGTTTGTAAATTTGCATCCGGTCCGACAATTTCACGGAACTTATCCATCATCTCAAACGCATCTTCTCTTAAATAGAAATAAAGAGACTGAAATCTAGCGCCACCACCAAATTCAAAATGGTTAATACCTGCCATTTTTGCAGCCTCAACTGCCGGGAAAAAATCGTCCATTAGAACACGACCACCAAATACTGATTGGAAGCCATCTCTAAATGTTGTATCCATTACATCTATAAATTTCTTAGCCATTATAATCCTTACCCTTGTCTATGATATTTAACTGCTGCTGTAATTGCTGCAACTATCTTTTTTTTGTCTTGTTGCACACCTGCTGACGACGAATCGGCACTTGCTTGTGGCTCAGGAAAAAATTTGTTTATAACTGATGACATGATATTCATACATACAATCATCACGATGAGAAATGTAAAAACGGTTCCCATCCCTAAAAACATAAATTTTACCCCTTCCATTATGAGGTTAGTCTCCATAAAATTACCTTTTTAATAATTTGTGCTCTAGTATAGTATAAAGATGTTTAAATAAAGTTTTTACACTATTTTGTATGAAAGAGATTATTTCAGGTGTTACTTTTTCGTAATTTTTCTCTCTCTTTCAAGAAGATATGCTACAATTTTATAAAAATAATAACTAATAGGAATTAAATGATGATAGCAGGAATGTACCCTCAAGACTTTATGGCATATGTAATTTATGGATTAATTTTAAACTTTCTTTTTTCTATTTTATTTGGTATCTACCTTAGCAAGAATATAGGAATGCAAGAGATGATAGAGTCTAAAGGAGACAAAAAACAGTCACTTTTTGTCAGTCTCAGTCTTTTTGTACCCTACTTAAAAATGCTTATAACACTCTACAGAGTTACAATTTTGCAGCTCTTTTTTCTTAACAAAGGGTATTCACATAAAGAGTTTTGGATCTATATGACAAACGAAAAACAAGATAATAATTAATTATGATTGATTTTAAGTTAAAGGTTGTGTTGAGTGTGCTTTTAGCACTTATATTCTCTCTCATTTTTATACTTTTAGCCTTTGTGTTGCCGCTTGATCAAAAAGAGCAGAAAATTATAAAAAAGCATAAAGGGAAATTAGAGCAAATTTCAGATTCTTTGAAAAATTAGCTCTTAAATCTCTCTTTTACTTCTATAAGTTTGAGAGTGTCGTATGCTTGTTTTACATTGAGTGTAATTGTAGAAACTTCTAATGCCTCAAGACAGGTTAAAAGATAATCCAAGTCATCTTTTAACATAAGTTCATGGAGCAAAATTTCAGCATCTTTTATCCGTAAATTTCTTGCTACTCCAAGATTTTTATGTGCAAGTTCTCGAAATGGAGTATAGTCCAACACTTCGCTCTTACTTTTTGAGTTCTGTAACGTGTATAACTTTGCTTCAAACTGTACAAGTGATTTTATAATCTGTGCTACATAATCAGCCACTAATTCATTTACTAAATCAGTATCTAGTCCTAACTCATCTACAGCAAGCTGAGGAGAATAAACAGAGTCGCTTAAATGCAAATCGGCTAGTTCATTTTTTACAAGTGATGAGTACAAAGCTGATGCTTCAAAAAAAAGAGCATCCATATCTTTGTTTTTTAATGATTTGTTGAAAAGCTGAAAATTTTTTATCATGTATGTAAAATATCATATTTTTGTAAGATATATACTTAATTTGAAGGTTTTTTGAGAAGATTCAAATGAGTGTATAAGAAAATCACACTCATTTGAAAAATTTATAACGCTTTTGCAATAATTCTATTGAGACGTACTACAAAATCAGCTGTATCATCAAGCTCTTGACCATCATAGAGTTTTGCTTGATCAAGAAGAACATGCGCTGCATCTTCTATTAAATTTGCATCCGATGTCTCTTTTAGCTTTTGAATAAGCTCATTTTTCGGATTGATTTGTAAAATTGGTGCAGGCTCTGGTGCATCAGTTGCTTGCCCCATTTGTTTCATCATCTGTGCCATCATATAAGCAGGATCTTCTTTATCGACCTTTATTGCAACTGGAGACTCTACAAGCTCTGTTGTAACAGCAACATCTTTTACGCTTTCACCAAGAATTTCTTTGAGTTTTTTCGTAAAATCTTCATAAGATTTTGCAAGCTCTTCTTGCTCTTTTTTCTCCTCTTCACTCTCTTCAAATTTTGCATCGTTTGCAGAAACAAGTTTATATTCTTTGTACTCTGTAACCATTGGGAAAATAATAGTATCTACCTCTTCATTTAAAAGTAGTACATCAATACCTCTTGCTTTAAATTTCTCTAAAACAGGAGAGTTTTTCAACAACTCTAAAGATGTTTTTGCAGTAAGGTAGTAGATCTCTTTTTTCTCTTCATCTACATTTTTTACATAATCTTCTATAGTAATCATCTCATCTGAATTCAGTGAATGGAATTTAAGAAGTTCTAAAATTTTCTCTCTATTTCCAAAGTCACTATAAAGACCCTCTTTTAGTACATTTCCAAACTCTTTATAAAAAGTATCATATTTACTCGCATCTTTTTTCATCATTTTTGAAAGTTCTGAAAGTACCTTTTTCACTGATGCATTTCTGATTTTACTCATTACCGGATTTGATTGTAAGATTTCACGGCTGACATTCAACGGTAAATCTTTTGAGTCAATCACACCGCGAAGGAAACGTAAATACGTCGGCATCAACTCTTTTTCATCATCAGTAATAAATACACGGTTAATATAGAGTTTGATTCCCGGTTTATAATCAACTCTGTAAATATCCACTGGAGCTTTACTTGGAATATAAAAGAGTGTTGTATATTCTATAGCACCCTCTGCTTTATGGTGTAACCATGCTAATGGTTCCTCTGAAGAGTGAGCAATGGTTTCATAAAATGCTTTATAATCTTCATCACTTAATTCACTCTTAGGAAGTGTCCATAATGCACTTGCACTGTTAATTTGTACATTTTCAATCTCTGTACGAGCAGGTTCAATCTCTTTACCATCATCATCTGTTTTAGCAGGAATAGTTTTTTCTTTGTCCATGAAAATTGGGAAAGGAATATGATTAGAGTATTTTTTCACAATACTTTCAATACGGTATGTCTCTAAAAATTCATCTTCATCTTCTTTTAAATACATAATAATTTCAGTTCCAAAAGACTCTTTTTGTGCCTCTTCAATCTCAAATTCACCTGTACCTTCACTTATCCATTTATATGCTTTATCTTCACCCGCTTTTTTCGTAATAACTTCTACCTTACTAGCAACCATAAACGCAGCGTAAAAACCAACACCGAATTGTCCAATCAGATTAGAATCCTCTTTTTGATCGCCAGTGAGGTTTTCAAGGAATGCTTTTGTACCTGACTTTGCAATTGTACCAAGGTTATTAACCAAATCCTCTTCATTCATACCAATACCAGTATCAGCAACTGTAAGTGTTCTTTTTTCTTTATCTATTTTTATATCAATACGAGGAGAGAATGTAATTCCCTTATATTTATCATCAGTGAGTACCAACATATTGAGTTTATCTAAAGCATCCGATGCATTGGAGATAAGCTCACGAAGAAAAATCTCCTTATTGGAATAAAGAGAGTGTATCATAAGTTGTAAAATTTGATTTGCTTCTGTTTGAAATTGATGTTTTGCCATAATTTAAATCCTTTTTTAAATATTTTGACAGTATTTTATCAAAAAAAGTTAATAGTTGCAAGTTTTATCAATAAACTTTAGTCCAAATAGCTAAAGTTTATTTAGTTTACGTTTTTGGATATAATATTTGTATGGAAAATGATTATATAGATTTACTTGAACCAACGCCAAAACTCTTTTCAAAAAAATGTAAAATGATTGCGTTTACACTCATGCTCTTTCTTCGTTATAGCACTCTTTTTATAACATTACTTACATGGTATTTTTATGATTATTTTATTGCAGGTGCAACACTACTTATACTTTTTATAGTTGTGGGAATAATACGCTCTAAGATGAGAAATAGCGTTATTCCCTTCCATCAAAGAGAGTACCAATACAATGATGAGGGCATTGCGACCTGGTACACGGCAAAAATGCTTTGTAATGAAGAGCTGGCACAAGCGCCTACAACATCGAGCGGATCATTATCGCATAATGGAGTACAAAAAGATTTAGAAAAAAGATAAGTAAAGATGAACCGCGGGAAATAAAATTTTGTAACTTTGTACGTTCACTATTATTTGTCCTAAACGCAATAATAAAATGAACAACCGTTGCTATAATCATAACAAGCACAATCCACAGTTTTTTTCGTAATGTTTCAACAATCAAGGAGTTATCATTTGTAAAAAGCAAATGTAACAATCCATTGTTACTTGTCATAACAATACCCGTAATAATAAGAATAACAAGAGAAACAAGTTCAAAATAACCAAAAATTGGGCCAATATGAGGATAAACCTGTTTTTGTTTTTCCTTGTCCCGCATAGAAACACCCAATACAAACATAAAAATAGAGCCACCTATCCAAGCAATTGCCGCTATAAGATGAATATGTATAAATATACCCAAAAATAATCCTTTTCATAAAAAAAGTGTATATTATAGCAATTTCAGCAACAAAAAGTTGATTTAACACAATATTTGTAAAAAAGTTTTTCCTAACCTCATAAAGGGTATCATTACAGATAAAATTCCACAGAGAAAGAACATATTCATGGCATTAATAGATTTACAAAAAGTATCCAAACACTATTCAGCGCAAAAAATCCTTTGTGAAGTTGATTTTCATGTTGATGAAGGTGAACGCATTGTTATTATTGGCAAAAATGGCAGCGGAAAATCTACTTTAATGAAAATCATCAATGGTACACTTGAAATAGACGGTGGAAGACGTATTACGCAAAATGATTTAGAGATAAAGATGCTTGACCAACGTCCTGAATTTGAAGAAGGACATACGGTACGCCAAGCAGTAGAAGCAGGGCTCAAAGAACTAAACGCAGCCAAAAACCGATATGCAGAACTTTCTCTTCTTTTAGCAGATGATTTTGAAAACAAGCTGCTCCTTGATGAGCATGAAAAACTCTCTCGATACATAGAACACCATAATGCATGGAATTTAGATGATAAAATTGAGAGAATCATCCAACATTTTGATTTAAAAAAGTATGAGCATAAACCTATTATGTTACTCAGTGGAGGAGAACAAAGACGTGTTGCACTTGCCTCTCTTTTACTCCAAAAGCCCGATATTTTACTTCTTGATGAACCAACCAACCATCTCGATGTCTATATGGTTGAATTTTTAGAAGAGCTCCTTCTTAAAGAGAAATTTACCCTTGTATTTATTTCGCATGATAGATACTTCATTGATAGAATTGCTACAAAAAGCATTGAGGTTGAAGAGTGTAAACTCCGTGAATATAGTGGTGGCTACAACAGCTACCTGACACAAAAAGAGGAGTATCTTAGAACCCTGCAAAAACAGCATGAAAATCTACTAGGCCTCTTAAAAAGAGAAAATGAATGGTTTGCAAGAGGTGTACGTGCACGTCTCAAACGCAATGAAGGACGTAAAGAACGTCTTATGCAGCTACGAGAAGAGGCAAAAACCAATCCTGCAAAAATACGAAAAATGTCTGTTGAATTGCAGCGTGAAGCCAAACATTTTAACCGTGACAAAAGTGTCAACAAACAAAAAATGCTTTTTGAAGTAGAAAACCTCAGCCTCACACTCGGAAATAAAGAGCTCTTACACGATTTTACAACACGCATACTCCAAAAAGATGTTATCGCGATTGTAGGGCCAAACGGTAGTGGAAAGTCAACACTCCTTAAAGCACTCCTTGGTCGGATTGAGCCAACAAGTGGAGCAATAAAACGCGGTGAATTTAAAGTTGGTTATTTTGACCAGCACAGAGAGATGCTTGATGATGAGAAAAATCTCATTGAAACTTTTTGCCCACATGGAGGAGACCGTGTAAACGTACGTGGCAGCGATTTACATGTTTATGGATACCTCAAAAACTTTCTCTTTCCACGTGAGTTTTTAGATAAAAAAATAGGCGTTCTCAGTGGTGGTGAAAAGAACAGAGTTGCCCTCGCCCTACTCTTTACACAAGATGTTGACATTCTTATACTCGATGAACCTACAAATGACCTTGATATTCCTACTATCAATATTTTAGAAGAGCAGCTTACCAATTTTGCCGGTGCCGTTATTATCGTCTCGCATGACCGCTATTTTGTCGATAAAATAGCAAAAAAACTCTTTATTTTTAAACCGGACAAAACAATAGAAGAGTCACACCAACTCTACTCAGAGTACCTAGAACTTGAAAAAGAGCTCCAAGAACTAAGCATAATGGAGAAAGAATCAACAGAGCATAAACCAAAAGAGCCCCAAAGAGCAAAAGAAAAAAAACTCAAACTCACATTTAAAGAAAAAATAGCATTAGAAAAACTTCCTCAAGAGATAGATGAGCTTGAAGAAAAAATAGAAGCAATGAATATCTGCCTTGCTGATCCAAATTGCTATGAGGACAAAGGCATCACACAACTTGCGGATGAGTTAGCAGTTCTTGAACGTACGTATGAGGAAAAAGTAGATGAACTTTTAACAATTCAAGAAAAAGAAGAAGAGATCAATGATGGATAGTCAAAACTACAAAGAAAAAAGAACCCAAGAGGTCACGCAGCTTGGATCCGAACACACAGAGTATAAATATGAGTATGATCCTACACTCTTAGAAACTTTTGAGAATGTACATCCGCAAATGGATTACTGGGTAACACTTAATGCCGATGAGTTTAGCTCACTCTGCCCAAAGACAAACCAACCCGACTTTGGTACACTTATTATAAACTATATTCCAAATATCAAAATGGTAGAGAGTAAATCGCTCAAACTCTACCTTTTTAGTTTTTTAAACAGTGGTGAATTCCATGAGGATGTTGTCAATAAAATTGGAAAAGATTTAGTAGCACTGATGGAGCCTAAATATCTAGAGGTAATCGGTCTCTTTTATCCCCGTGGAAATATCTCAATACATCCTGCTTTTTTTTATTCTAATGAAGAGCCAAAGTATAAAGAGATACAAAAGTACAGATTTCTCAACAGGAACCTCAATCCCCAAAGGATAGGATAATGCAACTAGCAAAAGTAACCATACATACAAAAAGTACACTTGAGTATCTCTCTAGAGAACTCATATTTTTAGCACAAAGTGGACAACCCTACAGAGGAACAATCTACATTCATTTTCAAAGTTGTGGAGAGACATTCAATCTTCTTGATTTTAAAAAGTACATTACTTCATTACGAGATAAAACTTTTAATGCAGAAGATATTGCCTATGAAATATTCAATGTTATATCACAGAGTATTCAAACAGAAGATTTGGGAGTAAAGGTAGATCTTACAGCTAGAGGAGGAATCCAGCAAAGGATATCCTACGGGACAGACTTTCCCGTCATAGAAAAAGAGAATATTTTCCAAGTAAGATAGAATCTTACTTACTTGTGTGCATCTTTTAGCGAATCTGCTATTAAAAAAGCAAGTTCTAAAGATTGGTCTGCATTAAGACGTGGATCACAATGTGTATGGTAACGAGAACTTAAATCCTCTTCTGTTACAGTAAAACTACCACCAATACACTCTGTAACATTTTTTCCTGTCATCTCTAAATGAACACCACCACCAAATGTACCTTCAGACTTATGTACCTGAAAAAATTGTTTCATCTCTGTTAAAATAGCATCAACAGGACGTGTTTTGTAGTTGTTTGATGATTTAATAGTATTGCCATGCATTGGGTCACATGACCACACAACATTTAAACCTTCTTTTTCAACTGCACGAATAAGTTGTGGCATATGATCACCAACTTTATTTGCACCCATTCGCACTATAATGTTTAAACGTCCAACTTCATTGTCAGGGTTGACTGCCTGTGCTAATCGAACTAAATCTTCAGGGTCCATTGTAGGGCCTGCTTTAATGCCTATTGGGTTTTTAATCCCTTTCATGTACTCTACATGTGCACCATCAAGTTGGCGTGTTCTATCTCCTATCCAAACCATATGAGCAGCAACATTGTACCAATCACCAGTGATGGAGTCTTTACGTGTCAATGCCTCTTCATAAGGGAGTAAGAGAGCTTCATGTGATGTGAAAAAGTCTGTTTCACGGAGTGTGCGGTATGTTTTTGATGTTACTCCACACGCTTCCATAAACTGGAGTGATTTTTCTATATCTTCTGCAAGTTTTTCATACTTTTCACCGACTTGCGTTTTATATGCAAAGTCAAGGTTCCATTTACTCACTTGATGTAAGTCTGCTAAACCACCCGAAGCAAAAGCACGGAGAAGATTTTGTGTTGCTGTTGCCTGATTGTAAGCTTTAATCATACGCTCAGGATCTGGAACACGAGCCTTTTCATTAAATTCAATACCGTTGATAATATCCCCACGGTACGAATCAAGCGTAATATCACCCTGTGTTTCTACATCAGAAGAGCGTGGTTTTGCAAATTGACCGCCTAAACGTCCAACCTTCACTACAGGTAAACCACCTGCGTATGTCATAACAACTGCCATTTGCATAAGTGCTTTAAAAGTATCTCGGATATTGTCCGCATGGAACTCTGAAAAACTCTCAGCACAATCTCCACCTTGGAGCAAAAATGCCTTCCCTTGTGCAACATTTGCAAGTTGTTCTTTTAAAGAACGCGCTTCACCTGCAAAGACAAGTGGTGGATAGTTTCTTAATTCAGATAAAACTTCCTCTAATTTCACTTTATCTGGATAAGTTGGTTGTTGTAATATTGGTTTTTCTCGCCAGCTAGATGGACTCCAAGTACTCATTTTAGAACCTTATTAATTGTATTTATGCTATTTTAGCTAAAAAATCTCTCAAAAAAGCTTTTTTTATGCTTAAAAATGTATAATTGCACAAATTTAAATGCCCGTTTTTGAGAAAAATTATTTGGAGACTTATGAAAAAAGATTACTTAAAATCCTTACTTACACAAGTTTATACAGATATTTTAAATAGTATTGACGCTCAAGAGAATCCGACAAAAGAATATATCATCAATGAGCTTAATGATGCTGCAAATACTATAGAACGTATGTCAACAGAGCAAATAGATTCTCTTGAAGAGGCAAAAGCTGCACTGGCATCATCCTATAAAGAAATTGCGCAAAATTCAATTGTATCGTATGAAAAAACAAATAAATCATTTAAGAAGATCACACAAGAGCATAAAGAGACTCTTAACAAACATCAAGATGAATTAATTGACTATCCATCAATCAAGGAAAAATTTGATTCACTGCAAGAGAATATGTCACAAGAAGTTACAAGAGCCAATCAGGTCATAACAAAACTTTCTCAAGAAGTCCAAGAACTTGAAAAAAAATCAAATCTTGATCCTTTGACAAAAATCTTTAACAGACGTGCCTTAGATACCTACCTTAAAAAAGTATGTAAAAGAGAATCACTCAAACATGAGCTTCATCTGCTTCTTTTGGATATTGATGACTTTAAAAAGGTAAATGATCTTCACGGGCATCTTGCCGGGGATAAAATACTTATTTATCTTGCAAATCTTCTAAGAAAAGCCCTCCGTGATGGAGATAAGCTTTTTCGCTATGGAGGAGAAGAGTTTATTATTGTACTCAATCGCATAGATAACAGTGCCTGCAATGAAGTCGCGCATCGTATATTGGAAACTGTGCGTTCAAATCGCCTTATATACAAAGGAAAGTCACTTTGTATTACAGTAAGTATAGGAGCCACAAGCTACCATGAAGGTGATACACCAAGTACACTCATAGACAGAGCAGACAAAGCACTCTATAGATCTAAAGAGTTGGGAAAAAATCAAATAAATATGGAGAAGAAGAGTGGAATTTAACTATTTTGACTTAATTGCATCAATAATCATTTTGTTATTGGGATTAAAAGGAATCATAAATGGATTTTTTAAGGAAGTCTTTGGGCTTATCGGGATTATTGGTGGTATATTTATTGCCTCACGTGTAGGTGATCAAGTTGGTCAATATCTTAATGATGCAATCTTTAATTTTTCTAACCCCTCTGCCATTAGTTTTACTGGTTTTTTAGTTACTTTAGCAGCTTTTTGGCTACTAATGATCATTATTGGTTTTGCCTTTAAAAAGCTTTCCTCACTGAGTGGACTTGGTCCAATTGACAAAATTTTAGGTTTTGTCTTTGGTGCAGGAAAATTTTTCCTTATTGCAGCGGTAATCGCATTTGCTATTTACAATATCAAAGCTATCCACACAACACTTGAAAATTCAATGAAAAACAGCGTACTCTTTCCTATTTTAGTTGAGACAGGAAAATACATCATGAAAATAGATCCTATTGAAGCAAGTGATGAGATAAATAAAACCATAGACACAACAACAGAAAAACTCAAAAAAAGCATTCAAGAAAATGTAACAAAAGAGCTAAACGCAACTGTTACAAAAAAAATTGAAAATGTACAACAAACGCTAAAACAAGAGAAATAAAATGCCAAATGTTACAACAGACTTCAATGACCGTACAATAAAGTATGAAAAACTTTTAGAAAATTTTAAAAAGTTACTCAAAGAAAATAATCTAAAATTCACCATACAAAGAGAAGTGATTTTAGAGACCCTTTATAATTCAGATGAGCATTTAACACCAGAGTCACTCCATCATCTTATTCAAGAAAAGTATCCAGAACTCAAAACTGGAATTGCTACTATTTATAGAACCCTCTCTCTTTTAGAAGAGTCAGGCGTTGTTACCTCTCTCTCTTTTGGTGCGCAAGGGAAAAAGTATGAACTTGGTGCAAAAGAGCATCACGATCACCTCATTTGTACCCAATGTGGAGAAATAACAGAGTTCGTTGATGATGAAATAGAAAAACGCCAACATGCCATTACAGATGAACTTGGTTTCAAAATGGTTGATCACTCTATGCAAATCTATGGTATTTGCAAAAAGTGCCAAGAAAAAAATAACTCATAAACTAATAAAGGAAAATTGATTGTTTAGTAATAAATTTGTTCAACAAAGAATAGAAAAGGCCAATACTTTAAGAGAAGCAGGTATAAACCCTTATGCAAATGATGCAAAAAGAAATACGACTATAGAAAAGTTTTTAAATGTGAATTCAGATATTGAAAGTACAGAAGAAAAACGTGACGAGAACCGTAACTATATTGTCAGTGGACGCATAAAATTTCTCCGTATTATGGGAAAAGCAAGTTTTGTAAAAATAGAAGATGAGAGTGGAATGCTCCAAGCATACGTCGCACGTGACAATCTTCCTGAAGGATTTTACAACAACATCTTCAAAAAACAGATAGAAGTCGGTGACATTATAGAAGTAGAAGGTTTTCCATTTGTAACAGGAAAAGGAGAACTCTCTATCCATGCAACAGGATTGAGAATTTTAACCAAAGCTATTAGTCCACTTCCTGAAAAATTTCATGGTATTACTGATAAAGAAGTACGCTACAGAAAACGCTACCTTGACCTTATCATGAACTCAGAAGTCCGTAAGACTTTCCAAACACGTTCTCGTGTTATTTCACTAACTCGCCGTTTCTTTGAAGACAAAGGCTTTTTAGAGGTTGAAACTCCAATGATGCATCCTATTGCCGGTGGAGCCAATGCAAAACCATTTGTAACACACCATAATGCTCTTGATGTGGACAGATACCTAAGAATTGCACCAGAGCTTTACCTTAAACGTCTCATCGTTGGTGGTTTTGAAGCAGTATTTGAAATCAATAGAAACTTTAGAAACGAAGGAATGGATGCGACACACAACCCTGAATTTACTTCTATTGAATTTTATTGGGCATACAAAACATATAAAGATCTCATTGCAATTACAAAAGAGTATTTTGCTTATCTTTTTGAACATTTAGACCTCCCAACGCTTCTGCCTTATGGAGATTTAGAAGTAAATTTTGAAAACTTCCAAGAGATTCCACTCATTGAATCACTCACTACTATTGGTGGTGTTCCTGCAGACATTGTTAATGACAAAGAGAAGATTGTTAGCTTTTTACAAGCAAAAGATATAGAGGTAAACGCAGCTATGAATCTTGGACAACTTCAAGGGGAACTCTTTGATGAGTTTGTAGAAGAGAAGCTCATTGACCCTACTTTTATTACAGAGTACCCTGTAGAAATTTCACCACTTGCAAGAAGAAGCGATACAAATCCTGCCATCACAGAGCGTTTTGAACTTTTCATCGCTGGTCGTGAAATTGCTAATGCTTTCTCAGAACTTAATGACCCACTCGATCAATTAGAGCGTTTTGAAGGGCAGATGGCTGCAAAAGATTGTGGTGATGATGAAGCGCATGAGATGGATAGTGATTTTGTAGAAGCACTCAGCTATGGTATGGCACCAACTGCAGGTCAAGGTATTGGAATTGACAGACTCGTAATGCTTCTTACAAATGAGCATAGCATACGCGACGTACTCCTCTTTCCTGCAATGAAACCTATAAACAACGAAAGTTGTGAAGAGAGTGATGAAGAGTAGAACCTACTTTGGTTCTACTAAACGCGACTGATATGACTGCGGATGTTTACAAACAGGACACACATCAGGTGCTTTCTTCCCGTAATGAATATGCCCACACACTTCACAAATCCAAACTTCTTCTTCATTATCACTTAAAAACTCTTTATGAGAAGTAAGTCTCTCTAAAAGCATTCTATACATTTTTTCATGTTCAACTTCAATATTACCAATTCCTTTAAAAAGACGAGCTGCTTCATTATGCCCCTCTTCTTTTGCAATTTTTGCAAAGTCTGGATACATGGTTGTATTTTCATAACTCTCACCATTGATGGCATCTTGAAGATTTTCTTCAGTAGTTCCAAAGTTATTTTCTCTCTCAAACTTCATTCTGTTATGGAGTGCTAACTGCATTTTTGCATGCTGCTTTTCATTATTGGCTGCTCTTTGAAAGTGCGCTGCAATATCACGATACCCCTCTTTTTGCGCAACTTTAGCGTAAAACTCATAGCGATTACGAGCCATTGACTCTCCTGCTACTGCTTTCATAAGGTTAACAAGTGTAAGATTTTCAGTAATCATCTCCATAGCCTCTCCACAACAGTGAAGCTCTCCACCACCAACACTCTGCACCTCAACTATATTCCCACATTTATTACATCTATATGTTTCATACTGTCTCATTGTATTTCCTTTTGTATTAGATAAAGTTATTATTACACAAAGTAACTTAAAGGAAAATTATTTTCCTTTAAGTCCTCTATTATCATATTTTGAGTATAATCACTATATTTTTATTTTTACAAGGATTTTTGCCCTATGAGTTTTTTAAAAGAGTTTGATGAAGAGGTTTTTAACCTATGCGAAAAAGAGTTAGAGAGACAAACTGACCATTTAGAGATGATTGCATCTGAAAACTTTACACTCCCTGCTGTTATGGAAGCTATGGGAAGCGTATTTACAAACAAATATGCAGAAGGTTACCCTGCCAAACGTTACTATGGTGGATGTGAATATGCTGATGGTGTTGAGCAGCTAGCAATTGACAGAGCATGTAAGCTCTTTGGCTGTAACTATGCAAATGTACAACCCCACTCAGGAAGCCAAGCAAATGGTGCTGTTTATGCAGCTCTTTTAAAAGCGGGTGATAAACTTTTAGGTATGGATTTAAGCCATGGTGGACACCTCACACATGGTTCAAAACCAAGTTTTTCAGGAAAAAATTACTCTAGTTTTACCTATGGTGTTGAGCTTGATGGTCGTATTAATTATGAGAGAGTTTTAGACATCGCTAAAATCGTACAACCTAAAATCATCGTCTGTGGTGCTTCTGCTTATGCTCGTGAAATTGACTTTAAAAAATTCCGTGAGATTGCTGATGAAGTAGGTGCTATTTTATTTGCCGATATCGCGCACATTGCTGGTCTTGTAGCAGCTGGTGAGCACCCTAGCCCATTCCCTCATGCACATGTCGTTACAACAACAACACACAAAACACTTGCAGGTCCTCGTGGTGGTATGATTATGACAAATGATGAAGATATTGCAAAGAAAATAAACTCTGCAATCTTCCCTGCCCTTCAAGGTGGACCACTTGTGCATGTAATCGCTGCAAAAGCAGTTGGTTTTAAACACAACCTTAGCCCTGAGTGGAAAGAGTATGCAAAACAGGTGAAGCTAAACGCAGCGGTTCTTGCAGATGTACTTATCAAACGCGGGTATGATGTAGTAAGTGGTGGAACAGACAACCACCTTGTTCTTGTGAGCTTTGTTGGTAAAGAGATCTCTGGAAAAGATGCAGATGCTGCACTTGGAAATGCCGGAATCACAGTAAATAAAAACACAGTTCCAGGTGAGACAAGAAGTCCTTTTGTTACTTCGGGTATCCGTGTTGGTTCACCTGCCCTTACATCACGTGGTATGAAAGAAAAAGAGTTTGAACTCATTGCAAATAAAATGGCCGATGTTTTGGATGACATTACTAATACAGAGCTACAGGCTAAAATAAAAGAAGAATTAAAAGAGCTTGCACATAACTTTGTAATCTATAACCAACCAACGTATTAGGATCACTGCATGACTGCCATGGATCTTAAACTTATTAAAATGGTCAGTGACCACTACTGGATTAAACGTGATTCAGTAGTGGATAAAATCTCTTTCAAAGGGCGTACTTTTTACAATAAATTTGAAAAGATCAATGCTCCTCTTAATCAATCCGTTATTAACAAACATCTCAAAGGTGAAATCACTGTTGCACACTCTATTGTTGATAAAAAAGGGATTGTTGAAAATATTGTTATTGATTACAATGGAAGAGATCCTGAACGCTTTTATCACCGTGCGCAATTACTTCTTCGTGAAGAGGGTTACATTAACTTTACTGCGTATGAAACAAAAACAAAGGGACACTTGCATCTTTATATCCATAAAGGGCATACCACACTCCAAGAAGCTATACAACTTGGAAAGATGATTAGTATGAAACTCGCTGCAAAACAACCAAAACAGTGGAGAATGTTTCCAAATAATGACATGCCACCAGAGTACAACATTTTAACGCTTCCTTGTGAAGTATATGCAAAAGAACGTGGAGCTTCCTGGTCAAAACATATGTAATACCCTCTCTTACTTGTAAGTTTAGAATATTTTTGGTATTATAAACAAAAATTTGAGGTGATACTATGGATGAGAAAAACGAATTAAGCGACATTGTTTTAAACAAAGGTGGCGCATCAGGTTCTAATAAAAAAATTATATTAGCGATTGCTACGCTTGGTGTTGTTCTCATTGTCGTTATCATGCTTATGAACTCCATCAATTCCAAAGGTACAGACAACCTCCCTCAAGCTGTTCTGCCTCCAAAACCACAAACTGTGCAAAGTACAAACAGCGAACTTGATAAAGAACCTCTTTTTGAGGATATTCCAGTCGTTCAAGAAGAGCCTCAAGAGAGTACAGATCTTAATCAGATTGCAAAGAAACTTAAAAAAGAGAGTGCAGCTCCTGTAGTTGAACAAAGTGATGAAACTGCGCAAGCTACTGTTGTGCCACAACACAAAACGAAGCCTACTGCAAAAAAAGAAGCAGTTGTACAACACAAAAAAGTAGTACAAAAAAGAATCACTAAAGTAGTTCCTCAGCATGCCTATTTTGTGCAAGTTGGATCATTTGCAAAATACAAACCAAACAAAAAGTTTTTACATTCCATTACACAATTGGGATATCACTACTCTTTCCGTAAAATAAAAAATACAAATAAAGTACTCGTAGGCCCTTTTAGTACACGATCGCAAGCTAACAGAGCGAAAAAAGTGTTACGTGCAAAAGTTGTTCCTGGAGCATTTATAGTTAAACTCTAAAACCATATAAGTAAGGCAAAAATTGATATATTCAAAACAATTTACACTCGATCAACTCGCACCCATAGCGGTCTATTCCCAACTTAAAGAGATGTATCCAAATGAGGTTACATATCTTTTTGAAAGTGCAGGACAAAGTGAAGGGAACTATAGTTTTATCTGCATTGGAGCAAGAGAACGTCTCCAGTATAAGAACGATACAACAATCTATACAAATGCTCTTGGTAAAGTTTCTCAACTCAATGAAAATCCATTTGTTTTTCTCAAAAAATATTATAAAAATATAGATACTCAACCATATAAAGAGGCAGCAAAAAAGCTTAATGTAGGTTATGTCGATGGTTTCATTGGCTATATAGGGTATGATATGGTAAAAGTTTTTGAACCAAAACTCAAAGATTTTATGGATGATCTCAGTGATGAGCTCAATACTCCTGATTTAGACTTGATATTACCAAAGTTTTTGCTTGTCTATTCTCATAAAAATCATCAAATTACACTTATTTCTACACTCAGCGAATTTGAAAATAAATTCCAATCCATTGAAGATAGACTCAAAGGAAGTTACACATATAAACATCGTGTCTATAACCGGGGTGAAGATAAAGGAAGCTTTGCACATTCGAAAGAGCAATTTTTTGAAATGATTGAAAAATCCAAAAGGATGATAGAGAGTGGTGATGTCTTTCAAATCCTAATGACAAACCGTTTTACACGTAATATAGAAGTTGATCCTTTTAGTTTTTACAGAATATTACGTACAAAAAATCCTTCTCCTTATATGTTTTTAATGGAGTATGAGGATTTTAGTATTGTCGGTTCTTCTCCTGAAGTAATGGTGCGTTTAACAGATGGCGAAATTCTCTTACGTCCAATTGCAGGAACACGCAAACGCGGGGATACAAGAGAAAAAGATAAAGCACTTGAAAAAGAGCTCCTCAATGATCCTAAAGAGTTAGCTGAACACCTCATGCTTATAGACCTTGGTCGTAACGATGTTGGTCGTGTTGCAAAAACAGGAAGTGTGAAAGTAGAAGATATTATGCATATTGAGCGATTCTCACATGTTATGCATATTGTCTCTGATGTCGTAGCGAAACTCAATGACGACAAAGATATGTTCGATCTATTTATGGCAACCTTTACAGCTGGAACCATGACAGGTGCACCCAAAATTCGTGCGATGGAGCTCATTGCAGAATATGAGGGCATTAAACGTGGTTTTTACAGTGGAAGTATTGGCTATTTTGGTTTTGATGGTAATATGGACAGTGCTATTACCATCCGAACAGCAATGGTAAAAAGAGACAAAGTTATTTTACAAGCAGGTGCGGGCATAGTTGCTGACAGCCAAAATGAGCTTGAATACCTCGAAGTAAACAACAAGCTTGGTGCACTCATTCACTCTCTTGAAGATTTAGATAAAAAATAATGCAACTTTTTTCTATATTTGGCAATCCTGTCGCACACTCAAGAAGTCCTTTAATGCACAACAGTGTCTTTAAACATCTGCACTACAAAGCATGCTATACAAGAACCTTATTAGAAGATGCAACAAAGCTTAAGGAGACTTTTTTTCATTTACAACTCTCTGGAGCCAATGTTACAGTTCCACATAAAGAAGCGGCGTTTCATGCTTGTGATGAAGTACGTGGTTTTGCAAAAGAGGTGGGCGTTGTAAACACCCTAGTTAATGAAAATGGCAAACTTATCGGATACAACACAGATGCAGATGGTTTTTTATACTCTATTGCTTCTTTTGAAAATATAAACAATATTTTAATTATAGGAGCAGGAGGAACTGCAAAAGCATTAAGCAAACGTTTTTTACAGGAGTCAATAAAAGTTTCTGTATTAAACAGAAGTGCAAAAAGGCTTGCATATTTTCAAGAAGCTGGATGTAAAACATATACGTGGGAAAATTTCCACTTAACACATTATGACCTTGTTATTAATACAACAAGTGCAGGTCTAGAAGACAGCTCCCTTCCAGCCCCACAAGAGCTTCTTGAAGATATTTTGGACAATACCCGCTACGTGGCTGATGTTATCTATGGCAAAGTTACCCCATTTCTAGCACTTGTACAAAGTAAAAATATAGCCTATAAGGATGGTGCTGATATGCTTTTAGGCCAAGGTGTATTAGCAAATGAACTCTTCACGCATTTCCAACTTACTAAAGAAGATATAAAAAGAGAGATGCAAAAGAGTTTTTTACTTTAAGGCACCTCTAAAGGCTAACGTGAAAAGCTAAATCCAACTGAGAGTTTTGTTATATTTTTATTATAATCAATCAAAGATTCTACATACCCACTAAAAAATTTCATATAGAAGTATGATTTATCTTTATGCATAGGGTAAGAGTATGTAGCTTCTAAAGCCCCTTTTCCTTTTGCAAAATTTCCTCTACCCATCAATGTAAACATATTTTTATTATAAAAATAGGTAAATTTTATTTTTGTATATCCTAAATAATCCATCAAATCAGGATTATCACTGAGATTATCTTTACCGGGAAAAGGTGCAAGTAGTGTTAAGTCTGTAATTAAAGTAGAGTGTTGTAAACGCAGTCGTATGTAAGCATAATTAATGCTTTTAGAAAGATTAAAGCCATCAAATTCAGCGACATTTTGTGTATTTGGAAGTCCATTTGATTTATGTGCTATTGCAATTTTTAACGAGCGCACACTAAAGATAGAACGATTATCATAAATTGGAAAGACAACAAAACCCTCTGGATTATATAAATTTTCTCGAAATGGTGCAGAATAAACATATATTTGCCAAAATGCATGCTGTGTGTAAGAGAGATAGTATTTCCCATTGAGTCCACAAAGATTTTTTAAAACCTGTAATTTTAAACTTATCTGTATTTCAGCCTCTTTTTTATCATATTTTACCACTCCCAGTTTATGATCTGCATATGCTTTTTGTGCAATTCCAAGAGGAAGAATATAATTTGCACGGTAAGGTTGCAAACCAAAAGAGTGACGGAGCCATTTTTGCATATTCTCTTTAGAGAGATCATTTTGGATATTTTCTGTTTTAATATTACTTTTCTCTAGTGAAAATTCTTCTGTAGCTTGCAATAATGTTACGTAAAAACCTATGTATAGTATCAATAATAGTTTCATTTTAAACCTTTACTCTATCTTCAAGTGCTCTCGTTAATGAAAGCAAGTCTATATTTTCCAAACTCACACCCGTTGGAACACCTTGTGCTATTTTTGAGAAATTAATATTATAATCCTGTAACTTATCTTCAATATAAAGGATAACAGCATCATTGGAAATCGAAGGTGTAAGTGCAAAAAGAATTTCACTCACCCCATTTTGTACTATTGCTTCTAAATGTGAAATATGTAACTCTTCTAAAGAGTCCATTACAAAATATTTCCCCCCAAAAAGCCCATTTTCTTCTAGAAGTAAAATATCTTTTGCATTTTCAACTATACACAAAAGAGAGCCGTCTCTTGTTTCATCAGAACATATATGACAGAGTTCATCCTCACTCATTCCTCCACACACCTTACATTTTTTTAGACTTCCAATGGCATCTTCAATGGCATGCGAAATTTTCATTCCTGTATAAGTATCATTCATAATCATATAGTAAGCAAGACGAGTTGCAGACTTTTTACCAATGGTAGGAAGTTCACTTAAGGCATCAACAAGTCTATTAAACTTTTGCAAAGAATTATTCATCAATCACTCTTTTTTCCTTTGGCAAAATCACCCATAAACGCAGTGGTGCATTTAAGTTACCTGCAACTTCTAGAGCACTCTCTCCATTTCCTACAAAGTAATCTGCTCGAAGAGCTCCCTTTATTGCACCACCTACATCCTGAGCAAAAACAATTTTTTTAATTGTTCTTTTTGGCGTATTTGCACTTAAGTATAACATACTTCCTAGTGGAATATACTTTTTATCAACTGCCACAGAACTTTTTGGCAATAGTTTTAGCCCAAGTGCTCCTGTTGCACCATGGCTGCGTTTAGTAAAAAAGACCATTGCTTTGTTTTGGTTGAGTACCTCATCAACTCTTTGCGGATGTTTTTGTAACCACGAGCGGATAGATTGCAAAGAAATTTTCTCCAGAGGAATTGCACCAATAGAAACAAGATACTTTCCAATGGATGTATATTTATATCCATTTTGGTTTGCATATCCCACATAAAAACTGTCGTTATTATCAAGCACTATTTTTCCAGAGCCCTGCACTTCCAAAAAGAAGCGGTCTATTTTTGATTTACAGTAGCACAAGACAGAAGCATTTACATCGCTGCGTTTAATCTGTGCACGTGTAAAATAAGGAACAAGTTTATTTCCCTCTACCCTCCCTCGCAATCGATAATGCTTCAGTTGTGGATATATTGCACCCAAATCTACACTTACAAGATCACGGGGTGTCTCATAGAGAGGATATTTATACTCTTGTGATTTTTGCAAGGAAGCAGAAATCTCGGGTTCAAAATAGCCTGTCAATTTTCCAGTTTCATTGAAAGAATCATCATAAAGCTGGTATGCTTGAAAGTGATGGAGCAAAAATGCTTTTGGATCTTTCGTCTGTTGTGCTTTTTTACACAACTCTCCATATATTTTCTGCGTTTTTATACTTTGACAATCATATACAAAATCTTGAAGCGTCTTGTTAAAATCATTCTCAAAAAATCCGGGTAATGTTCTAAACGCAACCGGCTTTAAAAGTGTATGTGGCAACTCTTTTTTGAGTACCTGAGGCTGTTTGGAACATCCCATAATCAGCACCAAGAAAAAGAATAAAATAATATTTGTTTTCATAAATGGAATTATAACATCAAATTATTTATTTTTAAACTATAAAATTGGTATAATTCCACCAAAATTTGAATAGGATCTTATTACAATGGAAAATCTAAGCTATTATGAAATATTAGAAGTATCAAGGGATGCGGATAAGACTACTATTAAAAAAGCATATAGAAAAATGGCGAAAAAATATCACCCAGATAAAAATGCAGGTGATAAAGAGGCAGAATACAAATTTAAACTTGTTAATGAAGCATACCAGTGTCTCAGTGATGAGCAACAAAGAAGCATTTATGACCGCTATGGCAAAGAGGGGCTTCAAGGTATGGGAGGAGGACGAGGACACTCCTCTTCTGCATTTGATGATCTTGGCAGTATGTTTGAAGAGATGTTTGGTGGTGGCTTTGGCGGTGGCGGCAGACGACGCCAAAATCCTGCCGATATGGACAAATATCCACTTGATATCAATGTAGAAATGTACATCAACTTTAATGAAGCAGTTTTTGGTTGCAAAAAAGATATAGAGTTCAGCTACAAAAAAGCCTGTGAAAAGTGTAAGGGCACGGGAGCAAAAGATGGAAAACTCTCCACCTGTTCACAATGTAAAGGGCAAGGCCAAATCTATATGAAACAAGGTTTTATGACCTTTTCTCAAACATGCCCAGTGTGTAATGGTACAGGAAGTGCCGCAACTGATCCATGTAAAGCATGTAATGGACTTGGCTATGAAGAGGTACGTGAGAGTGTTACTATAGACATTCCAAAAGGAATAGATACCGGTAACAGGCTCAGAGTTTCTGGCAAAGGAAATATTGGTAAAAAAGGGCATCGTGGTGATCTGTATGTCACATTTGAAGTAAAACCTGACAAACATTTTATCCGTGATGATAATGATGTTTACATCGAAATTCCTGTATTTTTCACGCAGGCGATCAAAGGAGATACCCTTACAATTCCATCACTCACAGGCGAGTTAGAGCTCAAACTTGATGTCGGTACAAAAGATAAGCAACGCTTTACTTTTAGAGGTGAAGGAATTGAAGATGTCCATGGACATGGAAAAGGTGATCTCATTGCTGTCATCAATATCCAATACCCTAAAAAGCTCAATGAAGAGCAAAAAGAGCTTCTTGACAAACTTCAAGAATCCTTTGGAATTGAGTCAAAACCACATGAAACAATTTTAGACTCAGTCATAGATAAAATGAAGAGCTGGTTTAAATAAAAAGCTATGAATAAAGAGCATCTAAAAAAGCAACTTTCTAATCTTGCACTTTCCATGTTTAGAAAGGACTTTTTTGGTATTTATCATGGCTCTATCTCTGCAAAAACAGAAACTGGACGCTTTTTGATAAATACAAAAGAGGCTATTTTTGATGCGATTGATGACCGTAGCCTTATAGAGCTCTACTTCAAACAAGATTATCGCTGGAGAGAAGCAAGTATTGATGCGAACATTCATTACAATATTTACTCTAAAATTTCAGAAGCAAAATATGTCTGTTTTACCATGCCACAATTTACGACTGCATATTCACTCAACCACAACATTATTACACCTAAGGATTTCTTTGGCTACAATGAATTAGGTTCCATAGAAATATACAATCCAAAACAATTTGATGACTGGTACGAGAGAGCACAAAGCGAAATTCCACACTATTTTCAAACAAAAAAAACAAATATTATTGTTGTAAAAGGTTATGGTGTCTATACCTACAGCAGAGACTTACATGAAATGGCAAAAAAACTCGCCATCTTAGAAAAGAGCTGTAGGCTCTTAATGCTTAACGACTCTTCTGCTTTAGAACTAGACTAGAGCCTCTATCGCCTCATATGCCACATCCATCATCACATCAATTTCCTCTTTAGTAATGATATAGGGAGGCATAAAATAGACAATATGTCCCAAAGGTCTTAAAAGAACACCATGTTCTAAACCATAGGTGTAAACTTTTAAGCCTATTCTCTGCTGGGCTGTATAACCTTGAAGTTCTACAGCAGCCACCATACCTGTTTGGCGTACCTCTTTGACATTTGCCAAAGTTGTAAACTTTTGTAATTTTTCACTCATATACTCTGCTAAAATTCTGTTTTTTTCTATAATATTTTCATTTTCAAAAATATCAAGCGTTGCATTTGCTGCTGCACAGGCCAAAGCATTTCCCGTATAGGAGTGCGAATGTAAAAATGCTTTATGTTCATTGTAATCACAGTAGAATTTTGCATAGATTTCATTAGACGTAAGCACCACAGAAAGAGGAAGATAGCCCCCCGTTAAACCCTTAGAAAGAACAAGAAAGTCAGGCGATATTTTGGCTTTTTCACAAGCAAAGAGTTCACCTGTCCTTCCAAAACCAACCATTACTTCATCTGCAATAAAATGCACATTGTAACGTGTACAAATCTCTCTTACTTGCACCAAAAATTCAGGATGATACATATGCATACTCCCCGCACCCTGAATAAGTGGTTCTAAAATAATCGCACTGATCTCTTGCGCTCTTTTTGCACATAACTGCTCAAATTCTTTTGCTGCTGCATGTGCTGCGTTTAGACTCATATCTACAGGAACCGGTGTTTGAATAGTTTGTAAGAGTAAAGGTTCGTACGTCTCTTTATAGAGTTCGACATCCCCTACACTTAAAGCCCCAATCGTTTCACCATGATAGGAGTTTGTTAGTGAAACAAAAAGTGGCTTTGTTCTCCCATCATTTAAGTGTGCGTGGAAGCTCATTTTTAGTGCAACTTCAACAGCTGAAGAGCCATTATCTGAGTAAAAACATTTATCTAAATTTGGTGGCGTTAGTTTTACTAAACGTTCTGAAAGCCGAACTACTTGTTCATGGGTAAAACCTGCAAGTATGACATGTTCAAGTGTTTCTAACTGCTCTTTAATTTTTGTATTAATATAACTGTTAGTATGTCCAAACATATTGACCCACCAACTACTAATAGCATCAATATACCGATTTCCTTCAAAATCTTCTAGGTAAACTCCATGCGCTTTTTTAATTGGAATAAGTGGTAATGTCTCGTGATCTTTCATTTGTGTACACGGATGCCAAATAACATCAAGGTCTCTGTTTTTTAATTCTGCATTTTTCATAGACAAATTATAGCAATGCATCTCCTCTTTATCAAGTTTTAATACGAATTTACATAGAATTACGTAAATTAGAGATAAAAGGTATAATTTATATGATTACGTGGATGCAAAGGCACAAAAAGTGGCTTATAATAACTATTTGGATTTCAACTATTGCGTTTATTGGTGCCGGTTTTGTTGGATGGGGGCAGTACAGTTATGGAAACAAAGCAAGTGCTGTAGCAAAAGTTGGAGATATTGAAATTTCTAAAGAAGAACTACAAAAGGCGTACTCACGTTTGTATAACAAATATGCACAAGCTTTTCAAGGAAATTTTGATGAAGAAAAAGCAAAGCAGTTTGGAGTTGACAAGCAAGCACTACAAAGCCTAGTACAACAAGCACTTATTCTAAATCTTGCACATTCATACGATTTAAGCGTTTCAGATAAAGAGCTTATTGATGTACTCCAGCACCAAAAAGCTTTTCAACAAGATGGTATCTTTAATGCAAAAGTCTACAAGCAGGTACTTGCACAAAATAGACTTACACCTACTGAGTATGAAAAAGAACTCAAAAAAGAGCTGCTTATTGAAAAAACGATGAAACTGCTTCCTGTAGATGTATCTAAAAATGAAAAAAATGTCATTGCGTCTATATTTAAAATTGCTGACAAGATAGAGTATAAACTACTTTCACTAAATGATATAAAAGTAAATGTGGATGAAAAAAAGCTCAAAGAGTTCTGGCAAACAAGAAAAAATGATTTTATGACAGATGTAATTTATAAAGTAGCCTATATACAAGTATTGCCTGTAGAAAAAACATACAGTGATGAAAAAATTGCCAACTATTACAAAAACAACAAAATGCATTTTAGAGCGAAAGATGGAAAAATTCTTCCTTTATCTGATGCAAAAGAAAAAGTGATTCAAGAGTTACAGCAAAAAACAACAAAAGAGCAGGCACTAAGAAAATACATTGCGTTTAAAAAAGGGAAACTTGATACAAACACAAAAGTAACTCAAGCAAATATTTCTCAATCAAAAAATCCTTTTTCAACAGATGCCTTGGCAACTATTTCCAAACATACACTCAACGCACCTTACATAAAACCTGTGTTAGTAAATGGTACCTATTATATTTTCAAATTAGAAAAAGTGACTCCTGCACAGCCAAAAAGTTTTGCCCAGGCAAAAGCAGAAGTTTTACCACTCTATATTCAAGCAGAGAAGAAAAAAATGCTTATGGAACTTGCTAGTAAATCTGCAAATCATTTTTCAGGAACAACAACAGATTTCATAACTATAAACGCAGCAGACAAACTAACAAAACTCAATAAAACAGAAGCAAATGATTTCTTACAAAAGCTTTTTGTGAGTGATAAGAAACAAGGTTTTATCCAACTTAATGATGGAAACGTTGTTTTGTATAACATTTTGGAACAAAAAATGCTTCCTAAAACTAACGTTACATTAAATGGTGAGATGCAAAAACTCAAAAGCGCAATATTTAATGAAGGTCTCTTGAAAAAACTTCAAGAGATGTACCAAACTGAGATATATATCAAAGGACTCTAAATTGAGTAGAACTGTTTTAGCCATAGATATTGGCTCAACAAAAATTTGTGCAATAACTGCCGAAATAGCAAATGACAATAGCATTTCTATTACAGGTGCTGGCACAACAAAAGCACAAGGACTAAAAAAGGGAAGCATAACAAACATTGAGTTAGCTTCACGAAGTATACGCACGGCAGTAGAAGATGCAAAGCGTGTATCTGGTAGTTCTGTTTCAAGTGCTATTGTCTCGATTTCAGGAGCCTATACAAAAAGTCTTAACTCCAACGGTATTGTAAATATTCAGAGTAAAGAGATTTCACTTGAAGAGATCAAACGCGTTATGCACACCTCTTTATATAATGCAAATATTCCAAATGAGTATGAAGTGCTCCACGCGTTACCATTTAATTTTAAAGTAGATGACCAAGATTATATTGAAGATCCTCTAGGAATGAATGCTTCACGTCTTGAAGTTGAAACCCACATCATTACAACACAAAAATCAAATCTCAATAATCTCAAAAAAGCAGTAAAAGGTGCTGGCATTGAAGTTGAAAACATTGTTCTTAACAGTTATGCTTCTACCATTGCGACACTTAATGATGATGAAAAAGAGCTCGGTGCAGCTGTCATTGACATGGGTGGCAATACAAGTAACATAGCAATCTACTCTGGAAACTCTGTACGTTACAATGAATTTTTAGGTGTTGGTTCAAACCATGTTACAAGCGACCTTTCCATGGCACTCCATACACCACTTAATGTCGCAGATAAAGTAAAACTGACATACGGTTCACTGCTTACCCCAAGTAATGAGCTTATAGAGCTCCCTATTATAGGTGATGAAAACACAACACATGAAGTCTCTTTAGAAGTTGTACATAATGTTATTTTTGCACGTGTTGAAGAGACTCTTATGATTCTGGCACAGTTCATTGAAAACAGTGGACTCAAAGATCAAATCGGTGCAGGGATTGTCTTAACTGGTGGCTTTTCTAAAATGGATGGTATCAGGGATTTAGCAATTGCTACTTTTGGTTCTATGCCTGTACGACTCGCTAAACCAATAGAAATGAATGGACTTTTTGACTCTTTACGTGGGCCTGAATTTTCAAGTGCTATTGGTCTGATTATGTACTCTGCAAATGCTTACACAACCTATGAAATTGACGTAAACAAACGTGTAAGACATACAAATGAAACACCAGTTTCACAAAGTAGTGTAGATTTTACAAACAGCAATACCCCAGAAATACCTGTTGCTCCTTCACAAGAAGCAGCAAAAACAACAATGATCAATTTGGAAGATTCAAAAGAGAAAAAGAGTGATGAAGCAAACAGCTTGAGCAAGTTTTGGAACTGGGCGACCCAGTTATTTTAAAGGAGTGAGATAATGGAACCATTTATAGTTGAAGAAGCACATAACCCTAACGGAGCAAGAATCATAGCAGTTGGCGTCGGTGGTGGCGGTGGTAATATGATAGGACATATGATTAATGAAAATGTTACAGGCATTGAGATGATGCTTGTAAATACTGATGCACAAGTTTTGAGTGAAACAAACGCAGCAACAAAAATCCAAATCGGTGCAAAACTGACAAAAGGTCTTGGTGCAGGGATGAAGCCAAATATAGGAAAAGATTCTGCATTAGAAAACTATGATGAAATACGTGAAGCACTTGATGGTGCTGATATTGTATTTATTTCTGCCGGTTTAGGCGGAGGAACAGGAACAGGTGCAGCACCGGTTGTTGCACAAATTGCAAAAGAGGTAGGTGCATTAACTATCTCTATTGTAACAAAACCGTTCCGTTTTGAGGGCAGTAAAAGACTGAAACTTGCCGAAGCTGGTTTAGAAGAACTCAAAAAAGAGAGTGACTCTATTGTTGTTATTCCAAATGACAAACTTCTTTCTATTATAGATAGAAAACTGGGACTTAAAGAGAGTTTCAAAATAGTTGATGCAATTTTAGCCCAAGCAGTCAGTGGTACTTCTGGTGTTATTCTTTCAAGTGGTGATAATGATATCAACCTTGACTTTGCCGACTTGCAAACTGTTATGAGTCACAAAGGTATGGCACTTATGGGTGTTGGTGAGCATCAAGGTGAAAATGCTGCATATGAAGCGATTAAAGCGGCAATTGAGTCTCCTCTTCTTGATAATATGTCTATCAATGGTGCAATGGGTGTCCTCGTACACTTTAGTATGCATCCTGATTTTCCTATGCTTGAACTTGCAGATGCAATGGATGTTGTTCATGAAAGTGCCCATGATGATGCTGAAGTTATTTGGGGAACATCTACAGATGTTTCACTTCCTGAAGATTATGTAAAAATTACCATTGTTGCAACAGGTTTTGAAAGAGAGCTTGCAAACAATGAAGACTTTGTAAGTGAAACTCCTGTAGCCCCACAAGCAAAAGTACGTCCCCGTCTTGTAGTTGGTGGTGATTTTGACAGTGATTATCTTGATATTCCTGCATATATGAGACACCAGCAAGACTAACTTCTCGTGAGCTCCTTTGCTAAAATCATGAAGGCCAAATCACTCCTTGGCCTACGTGAAAAATCTTCCCTTCAAGAAATCAAAATAAAATATAAAAACCTTATGAAAAAATGGCATCCTGATAAACACACAGATGATATTGACAAAGCTACAAAAATGAGTGCGCAGATTAATGAAGCCTATAACACTATTCTTGAATACTGTAATGCCTACGAATTTCCTTTTGATGAAGAGAGTATTAAAAATCAGTACCAGACACCTTCAGAGTGGATGGAAAGTAAATTTGGCAATAAAAAAGAGACTATCTAA
>CAYRVR010000009.1:0-6716 GCA_964427835.1 uncultured Sulfurimonas sp.
CTCTACCAACACTACAAAGCAATTGCCGAAGCTGTCCCAAATCTTCCATTTATGCTTTACAATGTTCCAGGGCGTACGGGTGTTGACATTTCAGCAGAGACAACGATCCGTCTTTTTGATGATGTAAAAAACATCTATGGTGTAAAAGAAGCAACAGGAAGCATTGAGCGTACAGTTGAGCTACTCTCTCGCAGACCAGAGTTAAAAGTCTTTTCTGGTGATGATGCTATTGACTATCCTATTTTAGCAAATGGTGGTGCAGGTGTTACTTCTGTGACATCCAACCTTGTACCTGATTTAAAATCAGAACTCGTTCGTAAAGCACTTAGTGGTGATTTTATGGGGGCAAAAGCGATCAATGACAGACTCTACCCACTCAACAAAGTAATGTTTTGTGAATCAAACCCTATTCCAATCAAAGCAGCAATGTATATAGCAGGACTTATAGATACGCTTGAGTACAGACTTCCTCTCGTTGCTCCTAGTGCAGAAAATATGAAAAAAATTGAAAATGTAATGAAAAATTACGACATAAAAGGATTATAAATATGGCAGATATGAAAGGAAAAACTCTTTTAATCAGTGGCGGTACTCGTGGAATTGGAAAAGCGATTGTCTATGCGTTTGCAAAAGAGGGATGTAATGTTGCGTTTACATACGCTTCAAGTGCAGATACTGCCAATGAAATCATAGCTGACATAGAAGGTCAATACGGCATTAAAAGCCGTGCTTATAAACTTGACATTTTAGAACCAAACACATACAAAGATGTTTATAAAGCTTTTGATGAAGATTTTGACAGACTTGACTTTTTCATCTCAAACGCAATCATCTCAGGCCGTGCTGTTGTTGGTGGTTTTGGTCCATTTATGCGTCTCAAACCAAAAGGACTTAACAATATTTACACGGCAACGGTTGATGCTTTTGTTGTTGGTGCCCAAGAAGCTGCAAAAAGAATGGAAAAAATAGGTGGTGGTTCTATCATCTCTATGAGTTCTACAGGAAACCTCGTTTATACACCAAACTATGCAGGTCATGGTACAAATAAAGCTGCAGTAGAAGCGATGGTACGTTACGCAGCAGCTGAACTTGGAGAAAAAGGGATCCGCGTAAACGCAGTGAGTGGTGGTCCAATCGACACAGACGCACTCAAAGCATTTCCAAACTATGAAGAGGTAAAAGCAGAAGTTGTCAAACGCTCTCCCCTTTCACGCATGGGAGTTGCAGAAGATTTAACAGGGGCGTGTAAATTTTTATGTTCTGATGAATCTTCTTGGCTTACAGGTCAAACACTTGTTGTTGATGGTGGAACTACTTTTCAGTAGGTTTTCCATCTCTTCTTTTTTAATTTAAAACGACTAATCGCTTTGTAATCATCAACCCACGAAATCCAAAATTCTTCCGAATCCACTCAAAAGTTTTTGCAGTATATAAAAACACATGTGTCGGATCATTTTTATAGTACCATTTTGCAAAATCAATGCTCTCATCATACAGATCAGTCATCAAAAAAAGTTTTCCATTTTCTTGGAGCATCTCACGTAAAAGTGCAAACTCTTTTTTGGGATGGTAAAAGTGTTCTATAACCTCACATGAAGAGATATAATCATATTTTTGTTGTAGCAATTCTGGATGGTTATGAAAATAGGGATCGTAATTGACGATGTTATAACCATGCTCTTTAAGTACCACAGAAATAATCGCAGAAGTTCCTGCTCCAAAATCCAGCCCTTTCTCTTCGTGTGTAAAACTCCTGCGTATGCCCTCTGTAATGGGTGAGACAAACTTTCTATATCCTATATCAGCCGTGTCATCATCATGTAACTCGTAACGCTCTTTTTCACTTGTAGCATCAGGGAGTTCTGTATCTGATACAAAAATAGCATCACATGTCGGACATCTGTAGTATGTCTGCGTATCTTTATAAAACTGGGGTGCGAAACTCTCGCATAGTGGACAGATTTTTTTCATAGCTAATCTTAGTCTATTAGCCTTTAATAAGCAATAAAAAGCTAAAATCACACCACAATTACAAGAAGGAACCTCTTTGCTCAATTTACCAAATATTTTAGCATCCATACGCATACTACTCGCCCCGTTGATGTTTTGGATTATTTTAAATCCCCAATTCTTTACACAGCATGGTTTTGACATTAGCTGGAACTACTACTTTGCTTCACTTCTCTTTGTTTTAGCAAGCGTAACAGACTTTTTCGATGGTTTCATTGCACGGGAGTGGAACCAAATGACAATGCTTGGTGCTATCCTTGATCCCCTTGCTGATAAAATGCTCACACTTGCTGCATTTTTAGGGCTGATGGTAATGGGTGATGCCTCCCCCTGGGCCATCTACATCATCATAGTGCGTGAGCTTTTCATCACAGGACTACGTACAGTTGCAGTAAGTGAAAACATCAGCGTCAAAGCAAGCTGGGCAGGAAAAGTAAAAACAGTAGGACAGATGATTGCCATTGGTTTTTTACTTATGCACTGGCCATTTGCTACAGCACTGCTTTGGTTTGCTGTATTTTTAACACTCTACTCCGGTGCGGAATATCTCTGGGGTTTTCGTAATGCCATCACAAGAGGAAACAAATAATGAGTTACATTGTATCACTTTTAGTCCTTTCGGGACTTATATTTTTTCATGAACTCGGACACTTTACGGCTGCACGTTTAATGGGTGTCTATGTCGAAGTTTTTAGCATAGGTTTTGGAAAACGTCTCTTTACTTTTCACGCCTTTAACACCGAGTGGAGTATCTCTGCCATTCCTCTTGGAGGATATGTTCGCATGAAAGGACAAGATGATGCCGATCCAACTAAAAAGAGCTATGACCCTGATAGTTACAACACAAAAACACCCCTGCAAAAAATATTTATACTCCTAGCAGGTCCCGGTGCTAACTTCCTTTTAGCTTTTATTCTCTATTTTATTATTGCACTTGGAAATCCGCAAGTTCTCGCACCTGTAGTTGGCGATGTGCTTAAAGATTCTCCTGCGTATGTTGCAGGTCTTGAGAGTAACGACACCATCCTCTCAGTCAATGGGAAAAAAGTAACAACATGGAAAGAGATGGCGAAGATGGTAGCAAGTGCGCAAGGTGCTATTGATTTGCAGGTAAATAGAAAAGGCTACCTACAAGATATAGAACTCACACCACAACTTAAAAGTGCAAAAAATATGTATGGCGAAAGTGTCAAACGCAAGATGATAGGCATCTCCGCAGCAGGAGTCATGCATGAGCAAAAACTCTCCTTTGGCGAGAAAATAAAATATGCAACAGACCAGACTATTTTTGCTTCAACGCTTATTTTCACAGGTCTGAAAAAACTCCTTGTTGGTGATGTACCAGCGTCTGAAATGGGTGGTGTCATAAGTATTGTAAAACTCACTTCCGATGCAACTGCTGTTGGTTGGATGAGTGTGCTCTTTTTTGCAGCACTTATTTCAGTAAACCTTGGCGTCTTAAATCTCCTTCCTATTCCTGCACTTGATGGCGGTCATATTATGTTTAACCTTTATGAGCTCTTTTTTAGAAAAGAGCCAAATGAGCAGATAGTTATTAACCTTACAATAGCAGGATGGGTCATCCTTTTTGGCCTTATGGGTCTAGGTGTTTACAATGACATTAATCGTCTTGTAGGCTCTTAGTATATGCTATAATAATATTACAAATCGAGGGACAAAAAATATGAACGAAACAGAATATAAAATATATATAGATAACGTTATACGTCGTGTTGAGGCGGCACGTCTAAAAGTGAGTGAACACCACATTGTTAAAATTGTAGCCGTAAGTAAATACTCAACAAGCCAAGATATCCAAAAACTCTACAACATCGGCCAGCGTGCTTTTGGTGAAAACAAGGTACAGGATTTAAAAACAAAAGCAAAAGAGCTTGAGGAGCTTCCTTTAGAGTGGCACTTTATAGGCAACTTACAAAAAAATAAAATCAACAATCTCCTTGACATCAATCCGAGCCTCTTTCAAGGACTTGATTCACTTGAACTTGCCCTTGAAATAGAAAAAAAGCTTATAGCAAAAGATATGACGCTAGATTGTCTTTTACATATAAACGCAGCAAAAGAAGCATCCAAACATGGTGTTATGCCAGAAGATGCCATTACTACCTACAAAGCTATCCAAACGCAGTGCCCTCACATTCATCTAAAGGGTGTTATGAGCATTGGTGCCCATACCGAAGATGAAGCAGTTGTACGCAAAAGTTTTGAACTTACACACTCCATATACAAAGAACTACCAAATGCTACAATATGTTCTATGGGGATGAGTAAAGATTTTGAGCTTGCCATAGAGTGTGGCTCAAATATGGTACGTCTTGGCTCTATAATGTTTAATAAGTAGATTATTTATATAACTTTATTATAATAATTATAAGATATACTTTCTCTTATATTATTAGAGAAGGTTAAAACTATGACAAAAACAATTTTTATGGATAAATATCCGGTGTACTCTTTAAACATAGAAAAAAAAGAGACAAAGTATAAGAGTGTAGATGAAATTGTAAAACATTTCGAGGCTCTTATAGATGCACATCCTGTTGCAAAATCTATTGCTGTATTTGACCACTATGAGCACACTGCTTCTATGAAAGATGGTGTAGTAGCACCAGAGATAAAAGCCGCAAAAAATGTCATCTTCTGTTTTGGAAAACAACTTCCTACGAGTACAATTCTTGCTGTCCGTCCTCGTAGTATTGGTATTTGTGAACTAAAAGAGAGCTTTGAGATCAGCTTTTTAGAAGTACCAAATGAACAACTCCATAAAGTTAGCGAGGAGTGGGCAAAGTCTATAGCAAACGCTTAAGAAACCACGTATCGTTTAAATCTTACAGCATTACTTTTTGGATTTGCTATAAGATTTTTTTGATACTCTATCATCTTATAAAATGGTTCTAAAAATCCCTCTAAGGCCTCAGATTCAATTTTTTCTACTTCCCACTTTTGCAACAATTCCAAAACAACCAGTGTCGATTCCATTGTAGAGAGATACCGAGCATCTGGCTGTGCTTTTATTTGGTATTGGGATGTTTTTGTTGTTGTAAAACTCATGTGCGCAAGTTTTTGTAGATTTTCACTCTCAACAAAGAGCTTTTTTGCACATGCCCATGTTGCATCTATAAGAAAAATTGCAAGAGGTTTATCGCTGCGTTTAGGCTGTTGGTTTGTTAAATTGAGTGCTTTTTCAGAAGGAAATAGAATGTAGCTATCATGTGTGGCTATAATTTCATTCACACGCCTATGGTTTGAGAAATCAATGCCAACAAACAGTTCAGAATTTTGCAAACTCTGGTGTGTAAAATGCCCTGTATTGTTTTTGACCTTTTTAAACTCTTTTGGATGCATTAAAATAACAAACTTTGTCTGCGTTTGTACATTTTGGCAAAATCCGCACATACATGAGCTTTGCGGTCTATAGCATTTGTAGCATTTTTCTCTATCTCCATAGTACGTCAATGCACAACCTTTGCACTACTTTGTAACAGTTTTTCAAACTCCTCACTAGCGACTGGTCTTGAAAAATAGTACCCTTGAATGTTATAACAATCATGTTTGAGTAAAAAGTCCAACTCCTCTTGCGTTTCAACACCCTCGGCAATGACATCAAGCCCCAAAGCACGAGCTAAAGAGATAATAGCAAGTAAAATAGTCGTCTCTCCTTGTGCAATTCCCCTCACAAATGAGGTATCAATCTTAAGCATATCAAGCGGGAATATATTAAGATATGTCAAAGAGGACTGCCCTGTTCCAAAATCATCGATGGCAATACTAATGCCAAGTGCTCTTAGCTGTTGTAAAGTTTCGTTATTTTGAAGTGGTTTTGTCATAATATCACGCTCTAAAATTTCAAGCTTTAACCACTCCGGCTCAAAGCCAATAGATGCCATTGTCTCTTGTACTTTTGTGAGGAAATTTTCAGATTCCAAAGCTCTTATAGAAAGATTTAATGATAAAATCCCTACTTCCAATCCCTGCTCTCTCCACTGCTTCACATCACGCATCGCACGTTGCATAACCCAATCATCTATCTCGATAATTAAGTTACTCGCTTCTGCAAAAGGAATAAATTTAGCAGGAGATACAATGCCTTTTTGAGGATCTATCCACCGTACAAGCGCTTCCATTCCTATCATTTTTTGTGTTACTGCATTATACTGTGGCTGATAATAAACTTCAAACTCACTATTTGATAATGCTTTACGAATATTTGACTCCAATGTCATACGCTCGTATGCCATTTCTGTCATCTCTTTTGTGTAGTAAGCAAATGTACCTCGTCCCTTGTCTTTTACTCTATACATTGCATTATCTGCATTTTTGAGTAAATCTTCTGCCGACATACCATTTTCAGGGTAGACCGAAATACCGATACTACATGAAATATAAATTTCATGTCCCTTTAGAACAAATGATGATTTAAAATCATCAAGTATTTTATATGCCAAAGTAGTAATATCTCTTATTGAGTGCACCTCTTGCATTAAAATTGTAAATTCATCACCACCAATTCTTGCAAGTGTATCTTCTGCGCGCAAGGAGGCTTTTAAACGATTTGCAACCTCAACTAAGAGCATATCTCCAGCGTCATGGCCCAAGGAGTCATTAATCTCTTTAAAATGGTCCAAATCTAAAAAAAGAAGTGCAAATTTTTTCTCACTGCGTTTAGACTGTTGTATAGCAGATTCAAT
>CAYRVR010000009.1:6816-8561 GCA_964427835.1 uncultured Sulfurimonas sp.
ACTGTAGATCTTTATAGTATTTTGCTACAAACATTTCATACGTATGCCGTGATGGGTGTAAAATACTAGAAGAGACACCTTCTAGTTCATCTGGCGAATCATACCCTAAAATTTCAGCAAGGCGCTGGTTCGCCTTTTCTATTTGTGGGCCATTTTTTAAGTAAGCAATACCCACTTGCGCATTCTCAAAGATTGTACGTACCTCTTTTTCTTTTTTAGCTAAAAGGTTATAGGCATCTACTCTCGCTTGAATAGGAAGAAAAACCCCTACAATGTAATTCTTTCCTTCAAAAGTCGCCATATTTGCACGGATTTCGATAGCAATTTCTACTCCGTCCGAACGTAAAAGAGCATTACGGGTATTTTTTACAACTTTGCCGGAGAGGAGCGTTTGTACATCTTGAGAAAAGGTCTCTCTTGCTTTGTCATTCCAATACTCTGAATGCAGTACTGTCTGTGGTTTACCAAGAACTTCACTTGCATCTCTCTTCCAAATAATTTGTGCTTCTTGATTAAAAAGGACAATCTTTCCATCTTCCATGTCTGCAACAACAATAGCAACCGGAAGCACATCTAAAACATTAAAAAAAACACTTTTATTTACGATATTTACTAACATATCTTAGTATATCAAAAATAAAACTAAAGTTGCGTAAAAGAATGCCTAAAAACAGAGTTTATGATCTTATTGTCATTGGAAGTGGTGCAGCGGGGATTATTGCTGCTATTGTTGCTGCACGGGAGGGTAAAAGTGTACTCTTATTGGAAAAACTCTCCAAAATCGCTTCTAAACTCAAAGCAACCGGTGGTGGACGCTGTAATTTGACAAACACATTAACAAATGAAGAGTTTATGGCACGTTTTGGACGCAATGGCCGTTTTATGCAAGATGCCCTTGCTGCGTTTGACAACAAAGCACTCGTTACCTTTATGGATGAAATCGGGGTTGCCACGCATGCACCCGATGGTTTTCGTGTTTTTCCAACCTCTCACTCTTCTATGACTATCATCGCTGCACTTGAAAAAGAGATGCAAAAGTTAGGTGTAGAGATACAATGCAATCAAAAAGTACAACGTCTGCTTGTTGTGGGAGAGCACATCACAGGTGTAAAAACAGAGACAGATATGCTAAACGCAGCCAATGTCATCGTTGCAACCGGTGGGCTTGGCTATCCTGTGCTTGGTGCTGAGGGAGATGGCTACACGCTTGCAAATGAACTCGGACACAAAATCACTGACCTCTCCCCTGCCATGATGCCACTCAAAACAAAAGAGGAGTGGGTCAAAAACTGCCGTGCTGATACCATTGCAAAGGTAGAACTACGGGTTGATTTAAAAAAGTACAAAAAACTCCGTGCCACAGGAGACCTGATTTTTACAAACCATGGCATACGTGGACCTGTTGTTTTAGACTTTGCAAGAGAAGTAACGCCAATTTTGAAAAAATATGATGAAGTGCCACTGCTGCTGAATCTTACAAAAGGAAGAAATGAAGAGGAGATTCAAAACCACTTTAAAAGAGAACTTGAAAAGAACCCTGCCCTCACAGCAGTAGAACTCGTTGCAACGCTGCTACCCCTTTCTCTCGCTGGGGAAATATGCAAACTTGCCAAGCTAGATGAAGCTGTAAAATACAAAAAAGCCGAGGGTGCAAAGCGTGCAAAACTCCTCTCACTTCTGGCATGGACACCACTTACCATTACAGGACATGATGGATTTAAAATGGCGATGATTACACGAGGAGG
>CAYRVR010000009.1:8661-24588 GCA_964427835.1 uncultured Sulfurimonas sp.
TATAAAAAATAGCGAATAGATGCAAAACCATACGCCCCGCTTTGTGCAACAGCTTCTCGATGCTCTTTTGTTACAATACCACCCAGAGCAAATATTTTTATATGATTTTTCTCTACCATTTCTGCTAACTTCTCTACCCCTTTTGGCTCGCCTTTATTTGGGGTTGCAAAAATAGGACTATATGTTACATAATCAGCACCCATCTCTTCAGCTATAGAGATCTCTTTTTGTGAATGCGTACTTATTATGACTTCTAAGCCCAGTTGTTTTGCTTTGTCAATCTGATGAAACTGTGTAGATGTCAAATGCACCCCTGCTGCGTTTAGTGAATGAGCAAGTGCATAATCCCCATGTAAAAAGCACTTCGTATGTGGTAGCGGTTTGCACATTTGGACAAATTCCTCTGCCTTTTGTGCATAGTTTTGTCTCTCTTTATCTCTATAAAGCGCAAAATCAGGCATAAATTTACGTAATTGGAAATACGATGGTGAAGCGGTAATAAGATAACTCTTCACTATTTTCTCAAAAGTGGATTTTCAAAATCGATCTTTTTTACATCAACATTTTTTTCATAACGCTCCGCCATTGCATTGACATGGTAAGCCAGTCTGTCAATGAGATACAACTCATTTTTCGTATATTTTTCTTGTGCTTCTTGAATGTATTTTTGCAAAAATGCCAGTGCCTCTTCTTCGGTATCAAATGTAATTGATGCGATTATTTTTTGAATATCTTCATATTCATCCCCACAGGCTGATAAAAAGTCATAACTCAAATCCATTGTTTTTAAATTATGGTGTGCTTTAGAAAAAGCAAAGTGGTTGTAGAGCATACAACCAACAAAGTACTCTACATCAGAGGGTTCAAACTCTGAGTACTGATTCTCTTCATCTTCAAAATGTTTATGCCATATTGATAAAATCTTTTCTATTTTTGCTTGCATATTTTTTCTCTTTTTTGCGTATTATACTCAAGTATGATAAACTTAGACCATGATAAACGCAGCGACTACAACAAATCAGCACCTAAAAATCATTTTACCAAATACAAATAAGGCGCTCGCACAAATTTTACAAGATGCTTCCCCTCAAACACTCAATACACTCACCCAAACAAAAGATTTACATACTTTACTAGAAGGTCTACTCAAACAGACGCTACAAGAACCACAGCAAAACAAACTCCTGCTCGAACTCCTCAAAAACAACCCAACTCTTCAAACACTTGCAAACGCAACAAAAACTATACAAGAGCTCCTGAGTCTACTCAAACACACAAAGCACAAACTTCCGCTTGAAGCAAAACTCGAGGAGTTTATAAGTCACATAAAAGATATAGAACCAAAAAGCCTCCAAAAAAAGTTACAAAATGCAGGTCCCTTTCTCGAATCACAACTGAAAAACAACACCCATATAAAAGAGATTGCAAACAGTGATATCAAGGCCCTTTTGCTCCAAGCAAAAAAAGAGTTACACACTGCTGCACCAACACACAAACAAGAGATACTCCAACAAATTGACAAACTCCTTTTGCAAATTGATTACCACCAACTGCTCTCGCATCTCTCAAACGCAACCTCTCTCTATCTGCCCTATAGCTGGGATGCACTCGAAGAGGGGGAACTTTTTTTTAAAAAAACAAAAAATAAAAGCTATTTTTGTGACATTCATCTACAACTCAAAGAGTATGGTGCGCTGAACATTCGTCTGGGACTTTTTGAACACAATCAACTCAGCATCAAAATAGACGCACAAAATCAAGAACTTTGTAAACTCCTAAAACACAATATAAAAACACTCAAAAAAGGACTTGTCTCTGCAGAAATTTCACTCAAAGATATCTCTTTTACAAGCCAATCGCAGCAGCAATACTCCCCACTTACACACGAAGATATTTCCGTGGGGTTTGAGGTGCAAGCATGAGAAAAAAGGCCGTTGCACTCCGATATAACCAAAAAAAAAAGAGTGCACCAAAACTCATCGCAAAAGGAGAGGCAAATACAGCAAAAAAAATCATAGAACTTGCAAAAGAGCATGATATTCCCATTCAAGAAGATGAAGATTTAGTTGAACTCCTCTCAGCCGTTGAACTTGATGCTGAAATTCCTCCACAAATGTATAAAGCAGTGGCAGAAGTTTTTCGTTTTATTTACGCAACAACACATCCAAAAGATTCCTAAAAACTTTTAAGTTCTCTTTTTACTTTTTGTGATAAAATTACCACAAAATCAAAGAGGGGTAACATGTGGACTACACACTTGCATGTGATAATATTGAAAACAAAGAAATAGAGCAGATAAATCTCACCCCCAAAGAGTATGAAAAGATTTTAAATATTCAGGCCGATATTTTACAAAAACTAGCACTCAATAATGACTACGACGATACCCTTCAACACCTTTGCCTCCTCGCTGAAGATATTCTTGATAATTCTGTAGCTTCTATTATGCTTATCAATCCAAAAACAGGTCTTATGAATGTTATATGTGCACCCTCTATTCCAGAAGCAGGGAAAAAAGCACTTGAAAATCTCAAACCAGGTCCAGGTGGAGGTTCTTGTGGAAATGCGATTTTTCATGAAAAACCGCAATACGTTTTAAATGCCTTTACAGATGAAAGATGGAAAGACTTAAGAAAGGTTGCGTTTGATTATAATCTCTGCTCTTGTTGGTCTATGCCTATACGGGATGAAAATAATAAAATAATAGGAACTTTTGCCCTCTCTTCCTTTGAACACCGACTACCCTCAAGTTTTCATCAAAAACTCCTTGCAACGGCTGCATCAATTGTCAGTGTTGTTTTAAAGAACAAGGAAGTAGAGCACCAAATAAACAACCTCATCTATTTTGATCAGCTCACCAAACTTTACAATAAAACATATCTTGATGTTTTACTGCAAAAAGATAAGAGTTACACACTACTGCTTTTAGATATTAACAATTTTAGCTACATCAACACAACCTATGGATTTGAAATTGGAGATGCTATTCTCAAAGAAGTCGCAACAATTTTCAAAAAAAATCTTATTTTTACCACTGTTTGTCGAGTGAGTTCAGATGAATTTGCTATAGTATTTCAAAGCGCAGTAGAGATTAAACAAAGTGTTCAAGAAATAAAAGATTACTTCTGCGCTCATACGCTAACGATTGATGGCATTACCCTCAATGTATCATTTACCTTTGGCAGTGCCTCAGGAAAAGAGGACCTCTATAAAAATGCGGTTATTGCACTTAAAGAAGCAAAACTCAAAGGAAAAAATTCTCTTGTTATTTTCGATAAAGAGGAAGATTTAGCACTTTTGAAAAAGAGAAAAGCTTTTATTGAGGCAAACAATCTACTCCACCATGCCTTGCAAAACGATATGCTTATTCCTTACTTTCAAGGTATCCGCAACAATCAAACAGGAGAAATTCAGAAATTTGAGGTCTTAGCAAGAATCCAATCAGATGACAAAATCATCACGCCCTACTTCTTTTTAGAAGCAGCACACCACTCCGGACTTCTTATAGAGATTACAAAAATCATCATAGATAAAAGTTTTGCTATTATGCAAAAAAACAATTACACCTTTTCAATTAATCTCACAGAAGATGACTTGGCACACCACTACATCGTAGAGTACTTACAAGAAAAAGCGCAACACTACGGCATCAAGCCACAACGTGTAATCCTTGAAATCCTCGAAGGTATAAGTGCAACTGGAAAGAAAAACCATGTAAAACAGCTCAGTGAACTCAAATCCTTGGGGTATGCAATCGCCATTGATGACTTTGGGACGGAGTATTCTAACTTTGAAAGAGTCCTTGATTTGGAAATTGACTTTTTAAAAATCGATGCAAGATATATCAAAGACATTGATACAAACAAAAAAAGTAGAGAAATCACACAGGCAATCGTCTATTTTGCTAAAAATGCCAACATCCCTTGCATCGCAGAATTTGTCCATAATGAAGCAGTGCAAGAAGTCGTGGCTAAACTTGGAATTGACTTTTCACAAGGCTATCTCTACAGCGAACCTGCTCCCTTTCCACAGGGGTAGAAGCTCTTTTTTTACTTCAATTCACCCCAATTATCACCGATATTAAGAGAAGCTTTAAGAGGAACATTGAGTTGCATAATGTTTTGCATCTCTTCTCGAAATCTTTGCCCAAGCAGATCAGCATCTTTTGCTGCGACCTCAAAAATCAACTCATCATGAATCTGTAACAACATCGTTGCATTGAGCTGCTCTTTTTCTATAATTGTATGAATTTTATTCATGCTTAATTTAATCAAATCCGCAGCACTTCCCTGAAAAACACTGTTTACTGATTCTCTCTCATACGCAGCGCGGTACATTGGTGTTGCATTTTCATAGTCAAAGTAGCGTCTGCGTTTTAGAAGAGTCTCAACATAGCCTTTCTCTTTTGAACTCTCAACAATAGAGCGAAAATATTGCTTAACTGTTGGAAAAGAAGCAAAATACTTCTCAATTATCTCTTTTGCCTCTTTGGTGGTAATACCAAGAGTATCGCTTAATTTTTTCTGTCCCATTCCATAAAGTAAGCCAAAATTAACTGTTTTTGCAATAGCACGTTTTGCAGGTGCTTCTTCCTCACCAAAGAGTACAATAGCTGTCTGGAGGTGAATATCTCTATCATGCATAAAAGCATCCACTAAAACAGGATCTTGTGAAAAATGAGCCAGTAAACGCAGCTCAATTTGTGAGTAATCAATCCCTATCAGTTTTTTATTTTCACCAGCAACAAAGGCCTGACGAATTTTCACACCAAGAGGTGTTCTTGTAGGAATGTTTTGTAAATTCGGATTTTTTGAGCTGAGTCGTCCCGTTGCTGTTCCTGTTTGCACAAAAGAGGTGTGAATTCTATGTTTTTCATCTGCATTTGCAAGTTTTAAGAGTGGTTCTATATAGGTTGAAAAGAGTTTATACACCTCACGGTACTCTAAAAGTTTTGGAATAATCTCATGTTTGTCCTTGAGTGACTGGAGCACCTTTTCATCTGTTGAGTACCCTGTTTTTGTCTTTTTTCCAACAGGAAGACCAAGTGTCTCAAACAAAACAACACCAAGTTGCTTTGTTGAATTTATATTAAACTCACTTCCTGCTAGCTCATAGATACTTTTAGTAAGACTCTCTAGACTCTTTTTCACCTCAACTAAAAAGTTTTCTAAAAATCCTGTATCTACTTCAATGCCTGCTTTTTCCATTTTAAGCAGTGTCTTAATAAAAGGAATTTCAACACTTTTTACCTCTTCAATTAAGTGTGTTGCATCTTGAAGTTCTAATTTTTGTAAAAACAATTTGTAAAGCTTATAGGTAATAAAAGCATCTTCTGCCGCATAAACGCAGGCATCATCTAGCTCAACACTTGAGAAATTTTCTCCCTTTTTTACCGTATCTTTAAACGCAACCATTGTATGGCCAAGCAGTTTGTCTGCAAGTTTATCAAGACTTAAGGCAGATTCAGGATTAATCATCCACGCTAAAATCATGCTGTCACAGTAAATATCCAAACTATCATCTTCTAAAAACCGTGTAACAAAATGCAGATCAAACTTAATGTTATGTCCCACTACACGAGCCTCAAATATACGTCGTATAGCTTCTTTTGCTACACTCTCGCTCACTTGATCACCCACACCGAGATAGACATGGCCAAATGGTACATAGTATGCCTCAGCGTCATTGAGACAAAAACTAAAACCTACCAATACATCATTTTCATAATCAAGCCCTGTTGTCTCTGTGTCAAAAGCAACAATGCTCTGCGGTGTAATCTTTTGCAGTGCTGCGTTTAAGGTAGATTCATCGCTAAGAAGTTTTGCCTCAAACTCCAATTTAGAAGCTTTTTCTTCACAACTCTGCTGCAACTTTTCTGCACTCTCTTTGTGCTGGGGAGTTACCATGTTTTTCGCATGCAACATCCGTAAAACTGCATTTTGTTCGTACTTTACAAGTTCATCATAAATATTTAAAAAAGGATTAACAACATCCATTTTATACTCTTCAAAATCAAAATCTTTACACGAAAAAACATTGTCATGCAAAGTTACAAGTTCTTTTGACATATATGCTTGCTCTTTTGAATCAATGAGCTTTTTTTGTGTCGCTCCTTTAATCTCTTGAATATGCGCATAGACATTATCAAGCGTTCCATACTCTTTGAGTAGTTTTTCAGCACCTACTTTTCCAATGCCTTTGACACCGGGAACATTATCGGCACTATCACCTAAAATAGACTGATAATCAATAAACTGCTTCGGGGTAACACCATACTTATCATAACAGGCTTTTTCATTGACATACTTACGTTTAATTGCATCAACAATCACAACTTTATCATCATCTATAAGCTGGTAGAGATCTTTATCATGAGAAACCACACGTACCTTATAGCCTTTTTCTTTGGCGCATTTTACAACAGTTGCGATCATATCATCTGCTTCATATCCCTGTTTTCCAAGCGTTTTATAACCCATTTTATTAATCCACTCTATTGCAACGGGGAGTTGTTGTGTTAATTCCGGTGGTGGTGCACTTCTGTTTGCTTTATAATTTTCATCAATTTCATTACGAAAAGTATCGCCTTTAGAGTCTATGGCAAAGATAATATAGTCACTTTCATGGTCTTTTTGCAAGGTTGCAATAAAATTTGTAAATCCTGTCAAAAGTCCTGTGGGAAAGCCATCTTTTGTACGTAAGTGCTGTGGTAAAGCATAAAAACTACGGAAGAAAAAACCGAAGGTATCTATAACTGTGACAACCTTACTCATTTGCACCCTCAATCACATCAAGCATATCATCTACTACATCTTCAAGAAGCTCATAATCATACCCTGCATCACGCGCTTTTCTAAGTCCAAAGTTTATTGCCTGATCCGAAAATGGTTTGTTGAGTGGTAAGATTGTTTTCACAATATGTAGCGCCGTTGCAGATTCCATATACTCACTAGGAGCTGCCGCAGGATTATCCACATAACGGATCATTCCTATAAAATCTTCATCAAATTTCCAATGTTCAAATACTGCAGCTGTCACTTCTGCACTTGTTACATCTACAAAAGATTTTTCTAATTGTGCAAGATTGTTTGAGTATTCAACTTCTGCTTGAAAACTCATCTCCTCATTTTCTTGAATAATGTCACTTGCAATAAGAATTTTCCCTGTTTCTTGTAAAAAAGCTGCAAGATAAAGATCTTCTGCTTTTGCCGGATCCACCTTCATATACCACTTGAGTATGAGAGTAGCCTGCATTTGAGAAACTTCTGCAAATTTATCACTCGTTACTCCATAAGGTTGCATATCAACATTTAAAAGTTTACGCACAGAATTACCAAGAGCGATAGAGCGTGTCATACTCATACCAAAAAGTGCCACAGCTTGTGATACATTTTTAATCTCTTTGCCAAATCCATACAAAGGAGAGTTAGCACTTTTTAATAAATTCGCAACAATCATAGGATCAGGTTCTATCACCTTCGCAAGTTCAGCAATCCCAGACTCTTCATCTGCATATACTCTATTTATATCTAAAATAGTTTTAGACAAAGGTGGTAAAGATTTAATACTCTTTATAATTGAGCTTTTCATTGATAATACCTTGTAGTAAAAGTTTTTTCTTATTATATCACAGAAACAAAGTACTATTTCTATCTATAAAAATATGTTATAATGCTACAAATAGATTTCACAAGAACAGGAGACTCAGTCAATGAAAAAGAAAATCGCAGTGATGGCTACATCCTTTTTTTTAGCAAGCTTCCTCCACGCAGAAACAACAACATGTGATGCACTTAACAATAGTATAGATTCTCTTGAAACAAGTGTTACAAACCAACAAGCTCTTGTCTCAAAGCTCTCAGATGATATTGGAACAATGGCCGACAGAATCAACACTATGGCAGATAAAATCGGAGTAATGGCAGATAGAATTGTAAAGACTGAAACATTGCTTTCTCAAACACTTCTAGCAGTAACGGGAAACAGCTCTTTAGTAAATACAGTAGTACTGTTAAATCCACTAGACTCTACAACTGCTTCAAAAACAACACCACCGACTATTACACTCTCTCCTACAACTACAAGCTATTTGCTTTATGCTTCAACATCTGCTACTTTTGAAGCAGGCAAAACAATCACTCTCTATGTAGATTCACAAAATACACTCACACATTCATGGAATCGCGTTACAACACTTGCTGCAACAAATAGTGATGTGATTTATATTGCAGTAAAAGGAATCAACAACAGCGTCGTTTCAGCACTCTCAAATGGGGTAAAACTCACCCTACAGTAGGAGAAAAAAGATGATAAAATTATTGCTGATTATAGCTGTTATAGTTGCCTTTAGTGGTTGTAAAGAGAACACAAAAAAGACAACGCCACATCTTTTATGTTCGAGTGATGATATTGTACAGATAAGTCAGATGACCTTAAATGTACAGGATAATTCCCTTATTGCAACAACAGATATTCTCAATGATGTAAATCGTACTCTTTTATCGTTGCAAAAAATGACAGATGATATCAACAGAACTACAACTCAAACAACAAATATGATAGAAAAGTTTGCTGCTCTTGGCTCGCCTTTTCACTTTATAAGCAACACCAGCATTCCATTTACCCTTGCAGCAGTACCAAACGCGACAACACCACCTTTTCTCATTAAAGAACCATTACTACACAACTATATACTACTCTCTTCTACAAGCAGACTCTTTCCAGAGGGAGCAAGTGTAAAGACGCTCTTTAGTGATAGTATAACACTTGCAAATGCGTGGCTACGTGCGGTAAATAGTAAGCCGGAAGGAAAAAATCTCTATGTTACAATCTTACAAGTTGAAGAGAATGCTACAGTAACAAATCTTACTAATGGTCTGCTTATACAAAATTCGCAGTTACTTTAGCAATCTCCTCTGGAGATTTGTTATTTATATCTATAGTCTTACTTTTTTCACCCAGTGTTCCATAGACTGCTGCATCAGTTTTATTAAAAAGTGCAAGAACCTTTGCATCTGAGGCAGATGCCAAATGCAGAGGACCGGTATCAGCACTGACATAAGCATCACAAACATGGAAAAAAGCACCCAATGCACGTAGATTTTTATTAGAATACTCTAGCATATCATCATTAAGTTTTTGCGGAATATCGGGTGAAAGAATATCTACAACAACAATTTTTTCATCTAATTTTTTCAAAGCATAGAACCACTCATTCCACCAACTATCTGCTATTTTTTTATCAAAACGGGCATTACGAAAGAGTGCAATGACTTTTCTTGTACCACTTATTCCTGCGTTATGAAGTAAAGTCTCCAACTCCTGTTGTGCCAGAGCAATTTCTGCTTGGGTAAGCTTAATATCAAGGGGTGTATCTTTTGGTGGCAATGGCATCTCAAAAAGTTTCAGAAGTTCAAGTGTTTGATGCCCTGAATGTCTATATAAGCCCTCTTTTTCAATAGCATGTGTCAATTTTGTGACATTATTTTTACTTTGAAAACTTGCTTTATAACGTGCATTTACAAGCATCGTAACTATTTGCGAACTTAAAGACCCTGATGATATATTAATAGCCAAATCATACTGCGTTTGACGGGCATCTTTTATAAACGCAGCCATCTCCAAAGGGTGTGCAAGTAGTTTTCGCGGGATGCTTATGACATTTTCTACATTAGGAAGTTCTTGTAAAATATCGCCAGCTAGTTTCATCCCCACTATAATGTCAATCTTTGCATCTGGAATCTCCTGTGCAATTGCATTTATAAGGGGTGTCAGAAAAATAATATTGCCTATTCTGTAGTTAGGTCTTACAATGACTATACGCTTTATCTCTTTTGTATCTACTCTTGTTTTTACGGCATCACTTTTAAGTACAAATGAGAGTAGTTTATAGAGATACTCCCGAAAAGATCTTCGTAGTTTTGTATGCAATGGAATCTTCATATAAAATTATACAATTTATTCTTTAAGGCAAGCTCTAAACTTATATAGTGTAGAATGTCACCATGAAAAAGATTATTAAACGCTTCTGGCCCTACATAAAAGAGTATAAACTCTACTATATGCTTGTTATCTTTGGTGGCTTGCTCATTGTTGTCTCTACAGCAGCCACTGCACAGATTATGAAACCAATGATGGATGATATGTTTATTAAAAAACAAGAAGATATGCTCTACATCATTCCTTTTGGTCTCATCGCCATCTATATGACTAAGGCTATTGGAAAATATATTCAGACTGTCTTTATGGAGTACATTGGGCAGAGTATTATTACACGTTTTCGAGAGATACTCCTTCAAAAAATGATCTCACTCGATATGGCATTTTTATATACCAACCGCAGTGGAGAGCTCATCTCCCGCATTACAAATGATATTGGCCGTATCCAGTATTTTGTCTCCAATATGCTTCCAGATATGTTTCGAGACCTTATTACTGTCATTACACTCATTGGCTATATCATTTACCTCAATCCACTCCTTGCATTTTATACCCTTGTTGTTGTACCTCTCATCATCTACCCTCTTATGCAAATCGCAAGAAAACTCAAAAAATATTCCCACCGTTCACAAAAGAAAAATGCAGATCTTGTTTCCCGTCTTACAGAGGTTTTTAACAACAGCGAAATCATCAAAGCCAATAACACAGAAGCCTTTGAAATAAAGCGTTTTAGTGTTGAAAACTGGAAATTTTTCAAAATCAACATGAAAACCATTTATGTTGGTGCACTTGTCTCTCCAATGATGGAAATCATTGCAGTAACAGGTCTTGCTGCTGTTGTGTATGTTGGAGGAAGAGAGGTTTTTGACAACAAAATGAGTGTAGGTGAATTTACTGCATTTTTAACTGCTGTCGGACTCGTTTTCGAGCCTATCCGTAAAATTGGAGGTGTATATTCAAAAATTCAAGATGCCCTTGCAGCGAGTGAGCGGGTTTTTGAAATCATCGACACTCCTAACAAAATCGTAGATGGAACAAAAGAGCTTAAAGAGGACATTAAAAAAATAGAATATCAAGATGTTGTTTTAAAATATGAAAACGCAAATCTACTCGACCATGTAAATCTTAGCATTACAGCGGGACAAAACATCGCACTTGTTGGTGATAGTGGTGGCGGAAAATCTACTTTTATGAATATGCTGCTGCGTTTTTATGACCCAGATGAGGGAGCAATTCTTATAAATGGCACAAATATTAAAGAGTTTACACAGGCTTCACTCAAGCATCATATCGCCCTTGTAACCCAGCGTATCTACATTTTCCAAGATACCCTTGCGGCCAATGTTGCCTATGGAGAGGAGGAGATTGATGAAGCACGCATTATTGAAGCACTCAAACTTGCAGATGCCTATGATTTTGTGCAAGCACTTGAAGATGGCATACATACCATGATGAGTGAAGCCGGAGCGAACCTTTCAGGAGGACAAAGACAGAGAATAGCCATCGCACGTGCAATCTACAAACACGCCTCACTACTACTCTTTGATGAAGCAACCTCAGCACTCGATAATGAGAGTGAAAAACGTATTCAAAAAGCGCTCCAAGAGTACACAAAAGACAAAATCACCATTACCATCGCACACAGGCTCTCTACAATTGAGCATGCCGATACAATTTTAGTACTCCAAAAAGGAAAAATTGTCGCATCAGGAACACATACAGAACTTCTTGAAAACTCTGATGTCTATAAAAGACTCTCTGGAAAATTCCAGTAGAGTTTTTTACTTCTTCTCAATATGCACACTGCAGCAATCACGTAATGTTTTGTGTGGGTTACTTGCATACGTATATCCATTATAAATAGTAAATAAACCATATAAAATAACAGCGACAGATGAAAGGCTCATCATCATATTTCTAAAATTTGTAGCAGAAGCAAGTGAGGATAAAAATCCTAAAGAAAACATTGCAGGAATGGTACTTACACCAAAAATAAACATTACCAAAGCCCCATAAAAAGGACTTGCTGTACTTGCTGCAGTAATGGCAAAGAAATAGACAAAACCACATGGTAAAAGACCATTGAGCATTCCTAAAACAAAAAAGCTGGCATTTGATTTTGAGTGCAAAATCTTTTGGAATGATTTTTTATAGAAGTTTGAAGAGGATATAGAGTGCTCAATGATAGTTAAAAATTTTATTTTTCCCATAAGTGAGAGTCCAGCAAGCACCATAGCAATACCGGCAACAATAAGAAGCACTGCGTTTGCGGTATTACTAAAGAGCGCAACACCCCCAAGAGCACCAAAAATGGCACCCAAAATAGTATAAGTAAAAACACGTCCAAAATTATATAAAAGATGGGCAACAGTTTTAGAGACCTTTGAGCTTGCAGGTTCTATTTTAATGCTCGAATAGGCCAAAACTATGCCCCCACACATCCCTATACAATGTCCAAAAGAGCCTAAAAAGGCAATAGAAATAATAGTAAGAAGATTTATACTATCCATAACCTACTCTCCTAGCAACTGTTGTCTAATTTTTGGATTTTTCATCGTCTCTCCTCGAAGCATTCGCAAACGCATTGTAGTAAAATCGACCATACCTTTTTTCTTATGCTCATAAGCTCCAAACCCGTAACCCATAGGGGTATTTTCATTGAGGGTGTAGTAAGCTTTGCGTCCATTAATCCATCTGTGTGTATCTCGACTCATTACCCAAATAACTGCCTCTTTTTCAAAAGGTTTACTACTAAGCCAATGCACAAAATCCCCATGATCATGGAAAAACCAGGTTTTACCATCTGGTGCCACAACCTGAGAAGCATAACTTAAATCATCTATAACCATACCACAATCGCTGTCTTGGTACTTGTGCAACTCCATCTTTATAGGAAGTTTTTTCAGATTTCCTTTTTGTACCACAACCATCTGCTCAGACTTAGCAAGAGAGAGAAAAATCCCCACAATCACAACAACCAAAACTCCAATAACTAAAAATGGCATCAATTTTTTCATCGTTTTTTCTTTCCTTTTCCTCTATCATCATACACTAAAAACCGTTCCAAATCACGGTGCATATTTTCATCAAGACTCTCCCAAATCGCCTTTTTTTGCAAATAGCGCTGCTTATCTTCTGTTTTTGACTTCTTTATATCACGAATAAGATAATGATAGCGCACTATATTTTTTGTATAATCACTTATAAAAGGCCAATTTTTTATGATCTGGTAACTGCGTTCTTCATGGTCGCTAAAGCTCCATTCATTAAACTCATAATCTTCTGCATCTTTCTTAAACGCAGTGAAAGGTTTACCTATGTCATGCAAGAGTCCTGCAGCAAAAAATTTAAAATCACCCGCTTTAAGGGCCTCGTACGTCACTCGCAATGTATGTACAAGTACTCCATGACGGTGCCATTTATTTTGTGTAAAGAAGAGGGAGTCCAAAAATGGTTTTGAAAATATTTTATTGTTCGTCTGATTCATAAATTACTATACTCCTCTTGAGCCATTGGATGGCATACTGCAACGGTCTCTTGTAAATCTTCTCTTTGAATATGCGTATATATCTGTGTCGTAAGTAACGAAGAGTGTCCTAAAAGCTCCTGTACAACACGTAAATCTGCTCCACCGCGAATCAATGAAGTCGCATACGAGTGACGCAAAACATGGGGAGAGATACCCAAATACTTTTGCGTAATTTTATAAGCCGATATTCTGCTGAGTTTACCACCTTTATAATTACACCAGACATAAGGCTGCGAAAAACCACTCTCTTGTAAGTAATCTTTAATTGCAATTGTAGCACTTTTTACTAAAGGAACAATACGCTCTTTTTCTCCCTTTGCATGGCGAATATGTAACCATTCCTCTTCTATATCACTTAGTGAAAGTTCTAATGCTTCGCTAATCCTTGCACCACTTGCATACAAAAAGAGAATGAGTGCGTAGTCACGTTTACCAATCCAGCTACTTCTGTCAATCTGCTCTAAAGCATCCATGATTTTTTCATGCTCTACAAAACGGGGCAATAGCTTTGGAATTTTCGCAAATTGGAGTTTGATATTTTCATCATGAAACTCCTCTTTATAACAAAAACTAAAAAAAGCATTGACAGCAGAGAGTTTTCTATTAAGTGTGCGTTTATTTTCATAGGAGGAGAGAAATTGCAGTAGCTCTTGTGTATCAAGTTGTATAAGAGGCTTTTGGAGTGCATTTTCCATAAGCTCCAAATCATTTTTATATGCCGCTATGGTCTTTTTACTCAAAGCCTTTATAATGGTTATGTACTCTAAAAAGGCTTCTAGCTCGTTTGACATCTACTCGACTAAAACTTTTTTATCATCAACATAAAAGAGATCTTTTCCGGTAAATACAAAACCATCTCCAATAGAAACCTCTTTGACTACATAATGAAAACTTTTCTTGTCAATGGTAATTAAATACCCCTCTTTTTCTAAAGCATAGAGTTTATCTGGCGTATTAATCAAACCTAAAAAGTGTGCAAATGGAAATTTCACTTTTGATATAACCTGCAAATCAGGTGTTAAAGCAATCACTTCACCCTGCTTTGTTGTAATGAAAATCTCTTTATTTCCGTATGCAATATTACGTATTTCATATTTTTGACGGAGTTCATCTTTTGTTAAAGCAAGCATTTTTGTATTTGTTGCGGCAATTATTTTGTTATCAAAAAGATGCAAATCAATGATATTGTTAAAAAAATCAGCTGAAGAGACAATTACGCTACGAAGCTTTTTCTTCCGTTTTGTATCTACTATAACTACTCTTCCATCAAGTGTTGCAAATATTACCAATCCTTTTAAAAAATAAGGATTTACTATACGCATATCAGAAGCAATGGATTTACCGCTCTGGTCCTGAAAAAGAAGTGCTTTTGTTGGAATATCATAAAGTGCCAAAGTATCATCTGCAAACATAACAGCCAGCATATTACCTTTGACACTCGCACTTGCTATGGTCTTTTTGAGTGCAAAATGTTTTTGTATAGTACTATTTGACTCTGATATAAGGCTAAGGTTTCCATCAATAGTTGCACCTAAAATCCATCCATCACTCTCGGCAATAATTCTTTGATTTTTTTCAAGAGTCACATCTGTTAAACCATTTTGCGTCAGCACTTTATGATCCTCTAAGAGTGCTGCGTTTGAAGAGCGATCTACTATTTCAGATTCCATTGGGGCATACTTTTTCCATTCACCTGAAACAAGCTTTGGTTTATAAACCTCTTTCGTACTACATGCAGAAAAAAGCAGCGCAATCAAAAGGAAAAAAAATGTATATGTTTTCAATACTACTTTACTCCATAGTGCATCAAAGCTTTTGCGACAGTTGCTAAAGGAGAGTTGATACTAATCATACTCAACTTCTCATGCGCATCTGCAATTTTATTTTCATTCATTAAAAGAAGTGCAAGTTGTATCTGTGCTAAATCTCTGTAAATTGCACCCTGTGTCTGTGCATAATTTTCGAGTTTTGCTTTATCTTGGGTATTTTGTGCAGCTTCATACGTTGCCAAACCACCAATAAGAGGTGCTTTTGAGTTTTGTAGGCTATCGAGTGTTTTAACATCTTGTTTTGCAACAGCTTGAGAATAGAGCCAAACATCATGTAGCACAGGAGAGAGGTTTTGCATCTCTTTAAGTGCATGTGTATCATTTGGATTTTTCTGCAAAGTCAGAAGCATCTCATTCGCTGCGTTTAGGGTATGCTCTTTATTTATATTATAGGCAATATTACCTGCAACAACCAGTACAATGGCTACCACAGAGCCAATCATGACATTTTTATATTTTTTCACAAACTTCTCAGTAACAACTGCTTTTTCAAAAAACTGCTCTTCTGCGCTGAGTTCTTCTTTTACCATTCCAATATTATCTTTTAAGCTCAAAAATATTCCTTTATTAAAGTGTACAATATTACCCAGAAATAAGTTAAAGTTTTATCAAAAAATTGCGTAATACTAA
>CAYRVR010000009.1:24688-27881 GCA_964427835.1 uncultured Sulfurimonas sp.
TACAATATTACCCAGAAATAAGTTAAAGTTTTATCAAAAAATTGCGTAATACTAAGTTTTCTATGATAAAATTTGAGAAATAAAGTATAGAGGATGTTTTATGCAAGTAGATGATGCACTATTAACAAAATTAGAAAAACTCTCATATTTACATGTGAGTGAAGATAAACGCGAAGAGATCATCCAACAACTCTCTGAAATTGTCAGTTTTGTGGATAACCTAGGTGAACTAAACACCGATGGAATCGAGAGTACATTCGCAATGAATGACAATGCAACACCTTTGCGAGACGATGTTGTCCACTCTGATTCAAGTATAAGTGAAGCAATTTTACAGCATGCGCCACAAAGTGCTGATGATTTCTTTATTGTTCCAAAAATTATAGAGTAAAGAGATGAAAGTAAAGGTATATGGCATAAAAAATTGTGACAGTGTGAAAAAGGCACTCTCATTTTTTAAAAAACATGCGATTGAGTATGAGCTCTTTGATTTTAAAACACAAGAGCTCCCATGTACAAAAATAGACGAGTGGCTCCAACATGTCGATATAAAAACACTTTTTAATACAAGAAGCACAACATACAGAAACCTAAAGCTCAAAGAACTTCACCTTGATGAAGCAGGACAAAAGGAGTGGCTCTGTAAAGAAAACCTCCTTATCAAACGCCCTGTTGTAGAGGTTGGAGAAAATGTTCTTGTAGGTTTTAATGAACAAACATACACAAGGACTTTTTTATGAGCAATGAAACAACACAAGAAACACAACACCTAGATATCAAAAAACTTCTCAAAAGTGTTCTCGCATTTAACTCTTCTGATTTACATTTAGTTGTAGGAAGTGAGCCGCAAATTAGAATTGACAAAGAGTTGCGTGCGCTCAACCTTCCAGTGCTGAGTGCTAAAGATGTTGAAGAGATGGCATATTCCCTTATTGAAGACAAACAGAAAAAAGAGTTTGAAGAACATAATGAACTTGATTTCTCTTTTGAGCTAAAAGACATTGGACGTTTTCGTGCAAACTACTACCGTACTATTTATGGAATAGGCTGTGCCTTTCGTATGATTCCTATCGACATTCCTACGCTTGATGAGTATGGAAATCCTCCTATTTTTAAAGAACTTGTTAAAAAAGAAAAAGGACTAATTCTCGTTACAGGACCAACAGGAAGTGGTAAATCAACAACTCTTGCCTCTATGCTCCATGAAATTAACCTGACAGAACGCCGTCATATTATAACCATTGAAGATCCTGTAGAGTTTGTCCATAAAAACATTAAATCTCTCTTTTCACAACGTGATGTCGGAAGCAATACCGACTCTTTTGCAACAGCCTTAAAATATTCTCTCAGACAAGACCCTGATGTTATTTTGATTGGGGAGATGCGTGATGCTGAAACCATTGGTGCAGCCTTGACCGCCGCTGAAACAGGTCACCTTGTTTTTGGAACACTCCATACAAACTCCGCACCGGGAACTATTAACCGTATAGTGGATGTTTTTAGTGGAGATGAACAACCACAGATTAGAGCACAACTTGCAAGTTCTCTTGTTGCTGTAATTTCTCAAACACTCATTCCTCGTATAGGCGGTGGAAAAGTTGCAACACAAGAGATACTCATCACAAACCCTGCCGTACAAAATCAAATTCGTGAAGATAAAGTCCACCAAATTTACTCACAAATGCAATTAAATCAACAAGAAACACACATGACAACACAGTCACAACAACTTGTTGAACTGCTACAAAAGAGAGTTATATCAAGAGAAAATGCTATTAAAAACTCAAATAGACCAGAAGAGTTACTAAAAATTTTAGAGGCGCTCTAAGCGCGCTCTTTTCGAAAACGTATCATTTTAAAGCGTTCGCCTAAGAAATGAGGCATAATGAGCATTTTTACTTTTTCGAGTTCTTGCTTATAAATCTTTTCATCAGCATTTTGTTGCAGCATCTCCAAAAGCTCTAATATACCCATATCCACTAACGCTGTCATCTGCGCTTTAAAATCTACAAACGCAACTCCCGCTGCTTCATAAGCATCTTTTACATGTGCAAAAGTAACATCATAGGTAATGTCCGATTTTTGAAACAACTGCTCTCTTGGAATATAATCTTCTTCACCTTCAGGAAGAAAAAATGGAATAACTTTATGCTTAGTATAGATACGCAAAGAAAAATCAGGCCGTGCCTGCATCTCACCATAATCAAAGCTCATAAACTCAAACTTTTCACAAGACTCTGCCATCTCTTTAGCAAATGATTCATATCCTAGAGCAATTTCACCACGATCTTTATGGTACTTTTGTGCCATTTGAGTAACCCAATCATCATCACTATCAAAAAAAATCTCATGATTTTCTACACGTGCCGTTTTTCCTTTATAGTAAAGTTCACAAGGAAATGCGTCAAAGATTTCATTGGCAATAAAAAAAGCGTTCTGACAATGCAACTCCTGTAAAGATTTATAGTGTGTTATTTGTACTACATCACCAAAACTCTCTTGAAAGTACTCTTTTTGCTTTGCTTGCAGATCATCAAAACGCTCAATGATTACAAACTCAAAACTTCTAAGGAGCTCAGGGCGTAAGGTATATAAAAACTCACATACATCTGCTAAAAAATAGCCATGATGTGCCCCTATTTCACATATCACTGCGTTTGGATCTAAAAAACCTTCATCTACAAGAGAAACAATATGTTTTGCTATTGTTCCACCAAAAAATTTACTCGTACTTACAGCAGTATAAAAATCACCACTCTTTCCAATATTTTTATACGTGGCATAGTACCCATCTTCGCCATAGAGCCACTCTGTCATATATTCGCTAAATTTCAATCCATTACCTTTTTTTTGTATACATTTCGTAGAGATTTAATAATTCTAACTGTTTATCTATTTTATATATTTTTGTATCTAATTTTTGAATTGCCAAAGAGTTTGACAAAGTCTGCACATCATACTCTGTTTTATAACCACTTGCATAGAGCTTTTTTGTATCAGCAAGTAACTTACTGTAAAGCTTTCTATTTTCTCTACTAAGTCTTATTTTTTTGTCATAATTTTTAATGTTGTTCATCACCTGATCATACAAAGATGAGAGTTCTCGACGTCTATCTTTTTTTACAACCTGTGATTTTAAATAGTCAACTTTTGCAGACTCTATATCTTTAAAAGTATTAATATCTAGAGGAAT
>CAYRVR010000009.1:27981-30847 GCA_964427835.1 uncultured Sulfurimonas sp.
TCACTCTGTTTGAGATATGTATTGTTCGATAAAAACTCTTTTTTTGAGAGCATATCAAGATGTAAAAGAGAGACACTTTTGTAATCCAAATCACTCAAAGCAGCAAAATGGTTAATAAGACGTTCTCTATTTGTCTGCATATCATAAAGGGCTGCTGTGACAATATTTTTTTGAATAATCGCATTATCTAAAAAACCAGAATCAAGCTGCCCATTAAGATACTGCTCTTTTTTTTGTGCAAGGTTGATTTGAGAATTTTTTATCTGTAATTTCTGTTTTTGAATGCGCAGAGAGGCCTGTTTTATTTGCATTAAAGTGCCTATAGCATCTTTTATCATTTTACGCTTTGCAACATCTACAGAAACATCGCGGTAAAGCTTTGTCGCATTTGCAAATTTTATACCATAGTAAATACCACCACTTTGAAAAATCGGCTGGTTCATGCGAAGCGAAGCATTTTCATTCAACTGCTCATTTGCATACGGATTACTCTTAGAATAACTGTAATCCAAACGCAGCGGCGCTATCCATGAATCGCGGAGTTTTGAACTCTCTGCCTCATTTTTCTCATAATCAAATTCAAACTGCTTCTTCTTATATGCTGATATAAAACTATCTAAAGAAGCATCTTTTTCATTTGCACTAAGAAAACTACTAGAGCTGAGAAACAGCAAGAGTAAGAGATTTAAACCCTTCATCAATTTCCTCTTTCATAATTGTTAATGGCGGTAAAAAACGGAGTGTATTTCTTCCAGCTTTGAGGACCATAACCCCATGTTCTCTTGCAAGATTGATAATTGCACCTAAAGTCTCGGCATCTTTTGTACGTAAACCACACATCATTCCAAAACCAACTTTTTGCAAGAAAAGATCTCTATGTGCTTCATAGAATGCTTCAAGAGCTGTGTTAAACGCAGTGATTGTTGCATCTAATGCCCCGCTGCGTTTAGCCTCGTTAAGTATATCTACAACCTCACAAACAGCTCTTGTACTGAGATAATTCCCACCAAAAGTGGAACCATGGTCTCCTGCTTGTAAAACATCTTTTAATGTTGTCATCACAATTCCAACGGGAACACCACCACCCACTCCTTTTGCAAGTGTTATAATCTCAGGTTCAATGCCATAGGCTTGTGAAGCTGTAAATTCACCAACTCTATACGCTCCAGTTTGTACCTCATCTATAATGAGTGGAATTTCACGTTCTTTAAGCAGTTTTGCAAGTTTTTGTACTTTTTGTTTGTCTTGTGGCTCAACGCCACCCTCACCTTGAATGAGTTCAATCATCACACCAGCCGTATGGTCATCTAAAAGTGGCTCTATTGCATCAATACCATCTGCATAGACAAAACCATCAGGAAATGGTCCAAAGTAATTATGCATAGATTCTTGTCCTGTTGCTTTTACTGTAGTAATTGTTCTTCCGTGAAAAGAGTGATTAAGTGTAATGATCTTATAACGTTTTATCTTTCCATCTCTTTCGCCATGTTTTCTAGCAATTTTTATAGCACCCTCATTTGCTTCTGCACCACTGTTTGCAAAAAAGCATTGCATATCATAGCCACTTGTTTGCACAACTTTTTGTGCAGCTTGCGCCTGTGGTGCAATATAGTAAAGATTGGATGTATGCATCAACGTGGAAACCTGTTCACATAAAGCCTTAGCAACTCTTTTATTTGCATGTCCAACAGAAACCACACCAATACCCGATGTAAAATCTATGTATTTTTTTCCTTGGCTATCTTGCAAAGTTGCATTCTCGCCACGTACAAATTCAACATCAGCTCTTGCATATGTTGGTAAAACATATTTTGTATCTAACTCTTTTATATTCATAATTCATTCTCGTATTTTAATTGGAGTAAATTATATCATACTATCGCGTTATATTAAAGAAAGAAAAAAGAGAAGTAGTATAAAAAAAGAAAAGGAGAAGAAATAGAAGCAACCCTATACAAAGGTTGCATCTATAAAAGTAAATTTCTAGAAATTTCTAGAAGTCACCATTAGCAGCACGTTGTGGAATTTCAGTCATTGCTTTATCGACTTTCGTTGCTAATGAAAGCATCTCAGGATCAAGTGGGTATCCACCGTGGATAGCAAGTGTTAAATCCATTGTAATGAGGTATGCATCACCATTTCCATACTGAACATACATAATTCTACATGGCATAAAACCACCAAAATAACGTGAGTGATTTAAAAAGATTTTTGCGATATGTAATGAACAAAGTGACCAAATTCTAGCCTCTTTTACTTCATTTGGTTTCGCATCTTCTTTTGTAAACATTTTTACATAACCAGTAACTCTCATGTTATACTCTTCAGCAAGTGCAGTAATAGACTCTTTTACATCATCACCAGTTACATCTTCAGCAACTTTGAACTCTTTCATCATTGCCTTAGCAGGATCACCATCTTTTACTACTTTAGTAAATAGATCATCGTATGCTTTCATAGCACCATCATCTAATTTATGTTGACCTGTAACTGCAGTCCAACCCATATGCATTGTAGAACATCCTGACATAAACAGCATTACAGCTAATGCGCTTAATCCTAAAACTAACTTTTTCATATATTTCCTTTATGAGCACTCATATTTCATAGGTGCTTGATTGCTTTACTCTAAGTAAAGAGTAAGTAATTATAACACCAAAATATAAAAGTAAATTTAAGACTTATTCATTAATTTAACTTATATTTAGAATAAGTATAAAGGACTATACTATTTTTACTCTATTTTCCTGAAATACTGCATTTTTTCCTTCATAGGAATGCACGGATGTTGTTAGATTATTTACTCCCTCTGTACCACTGTAAATAAGAACAGTATCGCTTCTGAGAGCCTTATCATGTTTTACTG
>CAYRVR010000010.1:0-10661 GCA_964427835.1 uncultured Sulfurimonas sp.
AGACCATATAAAAACTTTTACAAAACACATACCTACCAATGATAGTAGGAGTTTTTATAAAGAGATTATATCTAAAAAGGGATATAATTGACTTATAACAAAATTTAAAAAGTAAAATATGGAGACATTCTATGAAAAAAAATATATTTGTAACAGTAGGTTTATTATTTATTATAGTTCCTTTGCTTAATCTTATACTAAACTATTACGGAGATTGGCTATGGTTTAAAAACTTACATTTAGGTTCTGTTTTTGCAACAAACATTGTTGCGGAAATTCTCTCCTTTTTGCTTTTCTTTACACTTTTTTTACTCTTTGCAGGAGCAAATCTTCTCTATGCACATAACAATGACTTCAAGCAAAACACCTCTTTTTCCTTAAGCTCCCGTGATATACGACACAAAATTTTACCTTATTATAAAGGGCAAAGCATTATTTATATTTGGGTTATTATTGCACTCTTTTTTGCTCTTATAATGGGCTCTTATGCTTCAAATCACTGGATAGACTTTCTAAAATTTTTACATCCATCGTCTTTTCATTTACAAGAACCTATTTTTACGAAAGATATTAGTTTTTATCTTTTTAGCCTACCAGTTTATCAGTTTATAGATGGCTGGTATATTACAATGGTACTTTTGAGCACTGCGTTTGTTCTTTTTACTTATTATATGGATGATGCTTTATATCAAAAAGAGGAAGATGCTACATTAACACAAAGGCAATTTAACCATTTAGCGTTACTTGGCGGTTTTTTTATGCTTGGTATTGTGGGCTACTATATTTTAGAACTCTATAATCTTTTATACTCTTCCACCGGTGCCGCTTATGGAGCTTCTTATGCTGATGTGCATGCACAGATTCCAGCCTATAAAGCAGTTGTTGGGATGAGTTTAGTATTATCTTTTGCTCTATTTTTGTACCCTTTGTATAAAAAATTACGTATCGTTGTTGTAATTGGTGCATTGTGGGTTATTTTCCTTGTTGGGTATGCTGGAATTTACCCTTCTTTAATTGAGAAATATATTGTCAAACCAAATGAACTCCAAAAAGAGATGCCATACATTAAAAATAACATAAAATTCACCTCCAAAGCGTATGGATTAGAGAAGGTAAAAGTCAAACCTTTTACAGTAGATGACACCATTCACTACAATGACATTTTAGAAAACCACAATACCATTGAAAACATCCGTTTATGGGATAGAAGACCTTTAATGCAGACCTATAAACAACTTCAAGAGATGCGTTTGTATTATGATTTTAGCAGCATTGAAGTGGACCGTTATCATTTTAAAAAATACACCGAAGTGGCAGTCGCAACGCGTGAACTTCCTATGTCTGAGATACCTTACAAAGCGCAAACATGGGTAAATGAACACCTTATCTATACGCATGGTTATGGTGTAGTTATGAATCCTGTGAATGAAATCTTGCCAAATGGTATGCCAAATCTTGTAGTTAAAGATATTCCACCCGTAACGAGTGTACCTTTGAAATTAACACAAATGGGCATCTACTACGGTCAAGATACTAATCAATATGTTTATGCTAATACAAAAGCAAAAGAGTTTGATTATCCAAAAGGCAATGACAATGTTTATACTCACTACCAAGGCCATGGTGGAGTAGAGACAGATTCACTCTTTAAACGCTTTGTGTATGCTTGGAAATTTTCAGATATTAATCTTCTTTTTACTACCTATACAACGCCTAAAAGTCGTCTGATGTTTTACAGAAATATCACGCAACGCGCAGCGACCATTGCACCGTTTCTCTCTTATGACGGACAGCCATATATGGTTGTGGGCAAAAATGGAAAACTCTACTGGATTCAGGATGCCTATACGACAAGCAATATGTTTCCATACTCAGAGCCAATCTCAAAAAATCCTATCCAAAGAGGTGTGAACTACATCCAAAATTCTGTGAAAATCATTATTGATGCCTACAATGGAGATGTGGATTTTTATGCCGTTAATCCAAAGGATCCACTGTTACAAACTTATGAGAAAATATATCCTAAACTCTTTAAACCTTATAGTAAAATGCCAAAATATATGCAAAAACATATCCGTTACCCGACAGATCTTTTTGATTTGCAGGTAAAAATCTACAATGCTTATCACATGAAAGACCCAAAAGTATTTTATAATCAAGAAGATTATTGGCAAATACCAAATGTTGTTTATCGTGGAGGACAACAAGAGATGGTTCCTTACTACATCATTATGCGTTTGGAGCAAGCTAAAGATGAAGAGTACATCTTAATGTTACCACTCACGCCATCAAAAAAAGACAATATGGTAGCATGGATGTGTGCGCGTTGTGATGCACCACACTATGGAGAGCTCATAGTCTATACTTTACCAAAAGATAAACTCATCTATGGACCAATGCAGATAGAAGCGCGTATAAACCAAAAACCAGAAATCTCTTCTGAGTTGACGCTATGGGGACAACAGGGTTCGCGAGTCATTAAAGGAAATCAGCTTGTTATTCCAATTAAGAACTCTTTTATCTATGTAGAACCTGTTTATCTGCAATCAGAACAAGGGCAAATTCCAGAGCTCAAACGAGTCATCGTTGCGTTTAAAGATAAAATTGCTATGCGAAAAACACTTGATGAAGCACTCCAAGCTGTCTTTCATGTCTCTTTAGAGCAAAAGAGTGTTATACAAAAAATTAAAGGTAAAAAAGAGAGTAGCTCTGTTCTTTCGCAACAAGCAAAAGATGCACTTATGCACTATAACAATGCCTTGCAAGCGTTAGAGAAAAAAGATTGGATAGGTTTTGGTAAAGAGATGCAAAATATGCAATCTATACTTTCAAATATGTCAGAACAAACGCGAACAAAGTAAGCATCTCAAGAGTGTTTTAAATACTCTAAAACACTCTTTTCATCACCACGAAAGGCGATATCAATGGATGTTTTACGGATCTGATAATCATACATGGGATCATAATAGTGTGTCAAAAGTTTTGCAATCCACTCTTTATATTGTGTTGTTGCATAGGTCGATCCATGTTGCTTATAAGCATCTTCAAAAAGCATAAACAACTCTCTATGTAGTTCTGATCCTAGACGCTTTTTAATTTTTTCCAAACTTTTTATGACATAGTCATGCCACTCTTTGAGTGCATTTTCCTTATAAATTTCTTCATACTTTTGCAATGCAAGCGTCACATATTCATGGTAAGTAATATCCACTCTTTTTTGAAGTGGTGTCTCTAAAATAACAAGCTTTCCATCCATAAAGTTTTCATACACAGGTTTTGGAATAAACATTCTACCAATGTTTTGGCTTTCATGTTCAATAATGAGCTTTTTATAATTTTTTTCTTCAAATTGAATGAGTTTGTAGGCAAGATTATTTTCAAAATCTATTTGTGAAGGTTGTTCGTTGGCATAGTTTCCAAAAGAAGAGCCCCTATGATTGGCAAGAGCTTCTAAATCTATAGAATTTTGAAGTTGATGAAGAAGTATCGTCTTGCCTGAACCTGTACGACCACCTAAAATAAGCGTAGGTGTTTGTGCTGAAATAGCTAAAGACTGCTCTATTAAAAAATTTCTAAAGGCTTTGTAGCCACCTTTGAGACGAGTAATGTTAATACCCGCTTCATGCAGCCACTCTTGCGATATTTTAGAGCGCTGCCCTCCACGAAAGCAGTAGAGTTTCGCCTCTGGATTTTGTGCTATATAACGCTTCCACGCAGCAACTCTTTGCTCTTTTCCCTCATTTTTGATGAGCTTTTCTGCTAAAGCAACAGCAGCTGCGTTTCCAGCTTCTTTATACTCTGTTCCTACAAGATGACGCTCTTCATCGTTCATTATAGGAAGGTTTGTAGCATTATAAAATGCCCCTTTAGCAAATTCTACAGGAGCACGTACATCCAAAAGAGGTGTATTGTTTAAAACAATGGTTTTAAAATCATCATCCAAAGGGAGTGTCACTAGATAACCTCTACATATTTATCAGTTTTTGCAACAGTTTTTCCGATGGAGTGCAGATCAAGTCCTGCCTCTTTTGTTATCTGTAAGAACTCCTCTAAATCATCTTTTTTCACAGCACATAAAAGTCCACCAGATGTTTGTGGGTCGCATAAAAGACTTTTTTGTTCTTGCGTGAGTGTACCAACTTTATGCCCATAGCTATCATAGTTTCTCTGCGTTCCACCTGGCACACAACCCATTTCAAGGTACTGTTTTACATTTTTGAGCGTTGGAACTTTGTTAAACTCAACAATTGCACTAATGCCACTGCCCTCACATATTTCTGTTAAATGTCCAAGCAGTCCAAAACCTGTTACATCTGTAATAGCAGTAACTGAAGGGAGTTTTGAGATGAGTGCACCAATTTTGTTGAGTTGGCACATCGCTTCTACGGCAACATTGATGTCATCATTTTGAATTTTTCCCTGTTTTTGCGCAGTTGTTAATATGCCAATTCCTAAAGGTTTTGTTAAGAAGAGTTCACAATCTTCTGTTGCAGTATTATTTTTTTTCAGCTCATTATTGTTTGCAATGCCTGTTACTGCAAGCCCAAAAATAGGTTCAGGAGAGTCGATGCTATGTCCACCTGCAAGTGGAATTCCTGCATCCTCACACACAGCCCGGCCACCATCAATAACTGCACGTGCAACATCTGCATCAAGTTTATCAATAGGCCAGCCAAAAATGGAGATTGCCATAAGTGGCTTACCACCCATAGCGTAGATGTCACTAATGGCATTTGTCGCAGCAATTCTTCCAAAAGTAAAAGGATCATCGACAATAGGCATAAAAAAGTCCGTTGTACTTAAAACAGATGTTCCATTTCCCAAGTCAAACGCAGCGGCATCATCTTTGGAACTATTACCAACCAGAAGGTCTGGATAGACAATATTTTCCCGTGTCGTTTGTAAAATTGTATCGAGTAATTTTGGAGAGATTTTACATCCACACCCAGAACCATGACTGTATTGTGTTAGTTTTACGCTACTCATATTTTTTATTCCTTATATCGTTTTAAAGGTATTGTATGGCAATATAGTTAAGAAAGGATTAAAAATGCAAGAAAATCTATTTGATATACCGAATTTCAAACAAATAAGACTCAAAAATATTGTTTTAGACTATAACGGCACCATCGCCAAAGATGGAATTTTACAAACAGCAGTAAAAGAGCTTCTCCCTCTTTTAGCAAACAAGTATTACATCTACGTAATCACAGCCGATACTTTTGGCTCTGTACATAAAGAGTTAGAGAGTTTTGATGTAGAAGTAAAAGTACTTACATCCAAAAATCATACACAGGAAAAGGCTACGTTTGTTAAAAGTTTACAAAGTGAAAACACTGTCGCTGTAGGCAATGGCAATAATGATGCACTCATGCTGCGTGAAGCAGAGATAGGCATAGCAATAATGGGCGATGAGGGGTGTGCAACACAAACCCTGCGTGAGAGTGACATAGTCTGCAAGACAATTCAAGATGCTTTAGAACTCTTTTTGCATCCAAAAAGAATTATTGCTACGCTAAGACAATAATCCTAATGAACAACATTGACAACACTCGTTCCATCACCGTTTGGAACGACCTGAATTTGTAGAGGAATGCGCTCTTTGAGGGCTTCTACATGAGAGATTATGCCTACCATTTTTCCACTGTTTTGTAAAAGGTTAAGTGCATGCAAAGCAGTTTCAAGACTCTCTGCATCAAGTGATCCAAACCCCTCATCTAAAAAGAGTGAGTCAATGGCTATTTTTTGACTTGCTAGTTCTGAGAGGCCAAGAGCAAGTGCAAGACTGACTATAAAACTCTCTCCTCCAGAGAGTGTACTCACAGGGCGTACCACATCACTTTGATAAGCATCTATTACTTCAAGTTCAAGTTCTTTTTCCTTGTTACGCACCAAAAGGTAGCGTGGGGTTAAGATTTGCAAATGCTGGTTTGCAAGGTATATTAACTGTTCAAGCGTAATTCCCTGTGCAAAAGTTTTAAACTTTACTCCATTTGCAGAACCTACTAGTTCATTGAGTTTAACCCAAACTTGAAACTCCTCCTCTTTTTTCTCTAATAGTGCTATTTTTTGCTGATACTTTTTACGATTTGCTGTATCAACTTCTAGCTCTTTCTTCTGGCTTCCTATGCTCTCTTGGAGTGCCTGAAATTTTTGTTCTAAAAGTGCCTCTTGCACCTCCAAATCATCAAGATTTTGCGTTGTAAGAGCCTTTTTCTTATGTACTTGTAGTTGCTCTTGTATCTGTTCATAAAGACTTTTGGCATCTCTAAACGCAGCCTCTATTTTTTGACATAATTGTTCTAATTCTGCCCTCTTTTGCACACTTTTATCTGCCTCTTGGAGCTCTTTTTCGCCACTAAAACCGTTTTGTGCATAAAGCTCTTGTAATTTTTCTGCTAAATCCTCCAATTTAGCTCTGTTTTGCAGTAACTTTTCTTCTAAAGCAACTTTTTGAGCACTTCGCTCATCACGTCGCAGGCTTACTGCGTTTAGCTGCGTTTGTGCTGCATGTTCTTCTCTTCGCAAAGCTTCATAGTCCTGTGTAATCTCATTTTCATACATATCAAGATTGGCAATATTTAAAATTGCCACACTTTGCATCTGTAAATTCTCTATGTTTGCCTGCAAAGATTTTATTTCCTTCTCCATATTCTCTATCTCTTGTAACAAAGCAGAATGTTTTGTTGTCTGCTCTTGTTGTTGCATCGCAAAGCCACTCTTTTTTTCACGTAAAAGCTTCTCTTGTTCGAGCATTGCAACATAAGAGCTCTTTTTTTCCTCTAATGCGCTATAGGCATCTTGCAATCTACTCGTATCAAGAGCTACGCCAATCTCTTGTGCATATTTTTGTATTTGTTGCAAAAGTGCATCTTTTTTTAGTGCTGCCGCATCGAGGGCTAAACGCAGCTGCTGTTGTATTGTAGAGTATTTTTGTATATGCAGATTATAGCTTTGCAAAGCCTGCTCTTTTTGCTCTAACTCTTCTATTTTTTCTCTAAGCATACGCTCTGTTTCATTAACATTGATTACGACATCATTATGCGAAAAAGGATGCTCTTTTGCTCCACACAAAGGACAAGCCAGCCCCTCTTTTAACTCTTTTCTATCATCCTCATACTTTTGCAGAAGTTGTTCTTGGAGCTTTTTATCTCGTAGGGTTTGGATGTATAACTTTAAATTTTCTACCTGCTCTTGTAGTTGCACACCTGCATCGGGAGAATAGATCTGCAATTTCTTCTCACACGTAAGCAGTTCCTGCTCTTTAGTAGCAAATATTTTTTCCTGCTCCTCATAAGCATCTATAAATGTAGCAATAGTCTCCAAAGAGCTGAGTAACTTTTCATCCTGTTTATGATTATGCAAATACTCTTGCACATGCCGCAACTCTTTTTCTACTGTTTCAAACCTACTTAGAAGCTCTTTTTGTGCACGCTTTAGTGCTACAGCACTCTCTTTTTTTGTTGCTATCTCCTGCTCTCTTTGTAGCTTTAGCGACTGCGTTTGCTCGAGCTGCGTTTGGAGTTGCCTAGCTTTTTTAAGCTTTTCTTTTTCCCTCTCAAACGCAGCACTTTTTGTTACTAATTGCTCTTTATGTTTCCTAGCTGTTTCACTCTTTTGTGTAAACTCTTTTGAAAGAGTTGCAATCTCATCACCTAATGTTTCTAAAGAAGCACTCTCGGTTATAATATTTTGTTTTACGGTACTATAGAGTGTAAATGTAGGAAGTACGTTTAATGCTCTTTTTGCAAGGTCAAGCTCTAAAAAAGCAGCTCTGTTTTTCTCTTTTTTCTCCCGTGCGTCATGGTAGGTTTGCTCCCTTTTCTGTGCCTCTTCTTGAAGCTCTTGCAGACGCCTCTTCCACACAATTGCCTCACGAAGTTCTTGTAAATGCTTGTGTGTTTTGTCCTTTTCTTCTACAAAACATTGGAGTTGTTTCTCTTTTTCTGAGACAACTGCTTCATCTAAAAGCGTAATGGATTCCAGTACCTTTGCATCACTGATCATCTCTTGCTCAAGCGCTCTATACTTTTGAAAAACCCCAACAGATATGTTGGCATATATCTGCGTTCCTGTCATCTTTTCAAGCAGTGCCGAACGCTCTTTTTCATCAGCGCGTAAAAAGGCATCAAATCCACCTTGCGCGAGCATCATAGATTGGGTAAAACGCCCAAAATCAAGTCCTGAAATCTCTTCAACCTTTTTTGGAACTTCACGTGACTTAAGTGCAAACGGTCTATTTTGAGGCAGTTCTATCAATTCCATTTTCGCTGTTTGAAACTTTCCATCACTTTTGTTGCGCGCTCTTTTTTGACTCCATGAAGAGCGGTACATTTTGCCTTTGACCTCAAACTCTACTTCACAGTAACACTCTCCCGAGTGCCTCGACATCAAATCATTTGGGTTTTTTAGTCGTGGTGTTCTCCCATAGAGTGCACAACAAATAATGTCTAAAAGAGTACTCTTACCAGAACCAGTTGGCCCTGTAATGGCAAAGAGTGCACTCTCTTGACTCAGTTCTTGAAAATTAATTTGAGTGACACCCTTTAAAGAGTTAATGTTGAGTGCTTTGAGTGCAACTATTTTCATCCTTTTTGCACCTCTGCAACAATATGTTTAAAGTGTGTCACAAGCGTTTTTTTCAGTGCTTCATCTTCTATGCCATCCTCTTGCATACGCCGCTCAAAGACTTCTAAGGGCGTCACCTCATCAAGACTCATAATATGCCTCTGCTCCTGCTGTGATTTATTTGCCTCTTTGTCTATTTTCACCGCTAAAAGTGTAATACCCAACTCTTTTGCACGCTCACGTATGCGCTGGTTTGCATAGAGCGGATTTACATCATTTAACTCCACCTCAACCCAACTCTCTTTATCTTCTATAGTTTCTAGAGCTTTTAAGACATGCTCCCCATCCCCACGCAACACAAGTAGTTCTCTGAAACAGGGAATATCCACTTCTTTGAGTTGCAAGTTTTTTCCACTAAAAGAGACGATGTTTACTTTTTTGCTCCTTTTAGCTTCACTAAAGCTCATTGCAATGGGCGAACCGCTGTAACGGACATTATCAGCCCCTGCCCTTTGGTTACGATGTAAATGTCCTAAAGCAACATAGTCAAAATTCTCTCCCAAAAAAGAGCCATCAAGTGCAAGGGTAGTTCCTATGTAAATTTCTCTCTCCGAATCACTCTGCGTACTTCCAAGCACAGTTAAATGTCCTGTTGCTATAAGGGGAATATCTTTATTCTCCCGCACTGCCTCTGCTCTTTTATGGAGTTTTTTATAGTGCTCTTTTATGCCCTTTGTAAGAGCACTCTCTTTCTCTTGAAAGCTTTGGGAACTTAGAGCCTGACGGACAACATAATCACGCAAAAAAGGAACAGCACATACAACAGCTTGCAGCTCTTTATCTTTATAAATTGGTATAAGCTCTTCTTCGCTTTCATCTCCTGAGGTAATAACATGAATATTCAAAGCTTTTAGAAGTTGTTTTGGTGCTTTAAGTGTTGCAATGGAGTCATGGTTTCCAGCTGTAATAATGATATTTTCACACTTTGATTTTTGTAATTTGGTTAAAAAGTTGTAGTAGAGTTCAAGTGCATAGTTTGGTGGTGTAGCAGTGTCAAAAATATCTCCTGCAACAATGAGTGTATCGACATCTTCTTTTTCTATTGTCTCAAGTAACCACTCTAAAAATAATCTATGCTCTTCTTCCCTACTCTTACCAAAAAAATTTTGTCCTAAATGCCAGTCGGACGTATGGAGAAGTTTCATTACTTCACTATCTTTTTATAAACAAGAAATGTAAAAAAAGCGATGCAGCCAACAAAGAGACCAATGATAGCATCAAAACCAAGTGCAAACAAAGTACCTTGAAAATACTCATTTTGCAAATGGTGCAAAGTTGGTATATGGTGAGAAAAAATTCCCCCACCAACTAAGAACATAGCAATAGTACCAATCACAGCAAGAGCTTTAACCAAAAATCCCATTAAAGCAATGAGCATCTCTCCTATGGTTTTATAGCCTTTACGTGCAAACCACATTCCCATATCATCAAGTCGGATGATAAACGCAACAATTCCATATACCCCTATGGTTGCCAAAAATGAGACAAGTGTGACAATAATAATCTTTTCCATTAAAGGAGAATCCATCACAGAACTCAGAGCAATAAGCACAACTTCTATGGAGAGTATAAAATCTGTCTGTATTGTCTGTTTAATGTTCTCTTGTTCTTCTTTGGAGTTTATGTCGGTATTGAGCTCATCTAAATGTTCTTCTTCTGTTTCAAACAAAGACTCATATACTTTTTCAAATCCCTCATAGCTCAAATAAACAGCTCCAAAAAGAAGGACAATACCAATAAGAGAGGGTAAATATGCAGCAAGAAGCAGCATAATAGGAATAATGATGAGTTTGTTGACAAAAGAGCCCTTGGTAATTTCCCAAATTACAGGTAACTCTCTTGAAGCTTTAAAATTTGAGGACTGTTCTGCTGTAACGGCTATATCATCACTTAAAATATTTGCAGTATTTTTAATCGCTGTTGAGGTATCATCAGCAAGTGCACCTACTTGTTTTAAAATAGCAAAAAAACCTGTCATTGTATGCTTTCCTTTAAATTATTAAGGATTTATATTACTATGTAATGGCTTAATA
>CAYRVR010000010.1:10761-30805 GCA_964427835.1 uncultured Sulfurimonas sp.
TCATAGCATTACGCATATCAACGATTCCCATATCATAGGCTTTTTGTAAATCTTTAAAGGAGAAAATTTTCACCCCATTAAGTGCCTCATTGCAAAGATAAACATCACACAATGCACTCTTTGGATAATATTTACTCTGCCATGCAGTATGTATCACTTTTTTTATCCATCCTAACATACTTCTTGGTATGGCTCTTTGTTTGGGATGTAGATTTATACCGACAATGGGATAGTCATACTTTTGGAGTTGTTCTACGGGAAAATTATCGACTATGCCTCCATCTGCAAAGATTTTACCATCTATATCTACAGCAGAAAACAAAGGAGCAATAGAACACGATGCCACAACCAAATCTTTAAAATTCTCTCCACTACTCCAATATATTGGCTCTTCTTCTTCTATATCACAAACACACAATGTAAGAGGGATAGAAAGATCTTCAAAACGCTCTTTATCTATAAGCTTTTCAATAACCTTTGCATTTTTATCGAGGCTAAAAAGGGCACCTCTTCCTAAACGCAGTCGAAAAACACTCCGAAACTCTTTTGATTGTATAACACGAAAAATCTCTTGTGCAGATTTGTCACACCCAAGAGCAGCACCGATGAGTGCCCCTATGCTTGTACCGCTAATGGCCTTTATAGCAATGTTATTCTCTTGTAACACACTAATGGCTCCAAGTTGGTAAGCACCTCTTGCTGCACCTCCAGAGAGACACAGTGTTACTTCTGTAGGAAATCTACTATTTTCCATTGTCCATCCAATGTCTCTACAACTGCTGTACAACTCTCTACCCAGTCTCCACAGTTGAGATATTTTATACCCTCAATATCACGCATTTCAGCCTTATGAATATGTCCACAAATGACACCGTCGTACTCGTTGCGTTTGGCATGTTCCGCTAAAATCCCTTCATAGTCAGAGATAAATGACACAGAAGACTTTATACTGTCTTTTGCATACTTTGAAAGTGACCAGTACTTTTTCACTCCAAATATTCTCCGTACAAAGTTTACAACACCATTGAGATGCAATAACAAATCATATCCATAATCACCTAAAACAGCAAGCCATTTTTTTGTCATTGTAATAGAGTCAAAAAAATCTCCATGCGTTACAAGAAAGCGTTTACCGTGTAAATCGACATAATCAAGTTCATTTTCAATTTTAAGTCTGTCTCCAAGCAAAATGGGTAAAAAGGGGCGTAAAAACTCGTCATGGTTTCCGGCAATAAAGTAAACATTGGTATTTTTTCTTGCTTTACGAAGAATTTTTTGAATAACATCAGAGTGGGACTGTTGCCATACAAACTTTCTTTTTATCGCCCAGCCGTCAATTATATCACCAACAAGGTAGAGATTTTCAGATTCATACTCACGTATAAAATCCAACAAAGCCTCTGCTTTTGAAAAACGAGTGCCTAAGTGAATGTCTGAAATAAAAATTGATCTTACTTTTATGGGGTTGCTCATAAATAGGACTACCTTTTTATTTTTATGTTTATAAAAGTATAGTACGACTATATTACAGAATGAATACAAACCTTTGATAAAAAGTTATTAAGTTGATTTGCAAAGTTCTGTGCATCTTTCGTTGAAAATGCTTTAGGACCCTTGGTAATCTCTCCACTTTCACGAATACTTTCCATAAGATTTCGCATAGCGAGATACTGTTTAATGTTATCAACACTATAAAGTTCTCCTCTATGATCAATCGCATGTGCCTTTTTTGTAATGACTCTATCGGCCAGAGGAATATCTGCCGTAATAACCAAATCGCTCTCGCAAAGGAGTTCTACTATTTTATTGTCTGCCTCATCAGCCCCTGCTTCTACTACAAGGTAAGAAATATAAGCACTTTTTCCAATGTTTACCTTTTTATTTGCCACCACTACCGTTGGTATTTTTAGACGTTCAATCTGCTTAAGAACAATGGGTTTTAAAAGGTTTGGAAAAGCATCTCCGTCTATGTATATTGTCACTATCTTTTCTTTTTACGCAAGCGTCTTCGGAGTTTTTCTATTTTATTCATCTCATGCTCTTCCAAGGAAATATTAATATTTTCAACCTCCTCGCCAATCTTCACACTCAGCATCTCTGATTTTCGCATTGCAAGAATTTGGGAAGAGAAAATACTTCTATGCCCTGATATTAAAAAGCTAATGACAGCTGCAAGCGCTGCATAATGGGCGATATCTATTCCAAAAAGTTCCACTGCCATAATCGTAGAAGCTATAGGAGTGTTTGTCGTGGCTGCTACAACACTAACAAATCCAAGCGCTGCAAAGAGTGGAATATGCTCAGGAGAGATGATAGAACCAAAAAAGTTCCCACTTGTCGCACCAATGTAAAAAATTGGAGTAATCACGCCACCACTTCCTCCTGCTCCTAGTGAAAGAGAAGTAAAGATTGTCTTGAGAAGAAAAGTGTACCAATGAATATCAGTAATCTGCGTTTGATTTGGATTGAGTGCATCGGCAATAGTACCTAAACCAAGCCCAATGTACTGCTCTCCAAAAATCATAGTAAGACCAACTATAAGCAAACCACCCACAAAAGCCTTAATATACATACTTGTTTGTATCTTTTTAATGTAACTGTGTGTATGTGAAATCATTGTGATAACAATGTCAGATATAAAACCAAAGAAAAGCCCCGCTAAAACAACTTTTATAATCAATACAAGGTCAAGAGAAACATTTTGAAAGAAGTGCATATCGTAGTATGTGTACTCTATTCCCAAAAACTGTGCCGTTGTAAACGCAGCGAATCCTGCAATAAATGAAGGGAGCAAAACATCATACATAATAACACCAATAATGAGCACTTCCACTCCAAAAATCGCTCCGGCAATCGGTGTACCAAAAACAGTCGCAAAACCAGCACTAATTCCACAAATAACAAGTTTTTTTCTATCTTGTTTGCTAAATTTTAAACGGGTTGCAAGAAGTGAAGCAACTCCTGCTCCAATCTGTGCACCAGGCCCCTCTTTTCCCACAGAACCACCGGTAAATATAGTTAAAACCGTTGTTAAAGTTTTAATAGGAATCACAGAAACATCAATTTTACCACTCTCTTTATGCACAGCAGAAATAACCTTTTCGGTTCCATGCCCCTCAGCAGTCGGTGCAAACGTTTTTGTCAGCCAAACACTTAAAACAAGAGCAAAAGGTAAAAGATAGTAAAAGTCAAAGGGGAGTAGCCCACGAGAGACTTCGCTATATGCTAAAATCTTAAGAAAAAGTGTAACTGTAGCCCCAATTATCACACCAACCATTGATGAGAGAAAAACCCATTTGGCAACACTAAAAAAGATGGCAGTTTGTTCAGTAAAATGTCTTCGTATCATGCTATTATCTGCTTTTTAAATATTTACCATTATTATGACACAACTATTACTTTTTGGAGACATTTTTTTAAAAAAATTGCAATGTTTTTTAAAAGTTTAAAATAATTTCCCAATTTTTCTAAAACCATACCAGTACAAGACAATACCTAACAAAGTTACACCGGTAAAATATGGCCATAAATCCATAAACGCAGTGCCTCTATAAAAAATACTTTCACTCCCTTCAATATAGTAACGTAAAGGAGAAAAGAGAGAGAGTTTTTGAAAAACAGGGTGCATCGCATAAATAGGAGTCCAAGCACCACTTAAAAAAATAAGCGGCATCATAATAACAACAGAGAGTTGTGCTACTTGCATAACATCTTTAGAAATAGCAGCAACAAAAAGTCCTATACCTGCACTTGAAAATCCATACAACACTGTCAGTAATATAAAACTCCAAAAAGAGCCATTTAGAGGTGTATCAAACACAGATAAAAGTACAAAACCCACACTCAAGACAACCCCAAAAGTCACAATGAAAACCTGCGAGGCACTTTTTGCCAAAATAATAATTTTGGGATTAACCGGCATTAAAAGCATTATGTCCCAAGTTCCATCCTCTTTCTCTTTTACAAATACTATGGCAGTTAAAATAACACTCATAAGTGTAATCATAGAGAGCAATTCAGTAAGTGCCATAAAAGAGTGGTTATCTGCGTTTTGGTTAAAAAGTTTATGCGACTGTATAACGAGTGGAATATTTTGCTTTTGAAAATCTAAAATAATATTTTGCAAATACGAAAGTGTTGTAAGACTCTGACTTGCAGCCGTTGCATCAATTAAAACATTAATCTTTGTGGTTTTTCCTTCTCTATAGCGTTTTGCAAAATCAGAATCAAAAATCAAACCAACCAAGACTTCTTTGTCAAATATCGCCTGCGTTAAGGCTTTTTGCGAAAAGTACCGTTTTGGAGCAACAAATTCTGGCAGGTGAAAATGCGATAAAATCTTTTGACTCACACCCCCACCACTTGCATCCACATAGCCTATGACAACATTGCGTGGTTTTATCTGCATTCCAGCACCTGCAATATAGATATCAGCAGTAAAAGAGTAGAGTATGACAATAACAAGAGCAAGAGAACGCATAAAACTTACTATTTCTTTACTAAAAACTGTAAAAAATGTTTTCATGAGGACATCTCCTTTTTTAGTAAAGCTCTTCCAAGGACAAAAAGTAAAAGAGCATAGGTAATTAAAATAAAGAGATAAAAAATATTTTTTTCACTTGAAAAACCCTGTCCAATTAAAAAAGTGTCATAGATAATATGATTGTAGTACATAACAGGGAAGATATGTGCTTCTAACTGTGAAGCCCCATCCATAGAGGAGATTGGCATAATAATTCCTGAATATAAAAAACCTGGAATTATGGTAATAATAATGGTTAAAACAACGGCTACTATTTGGCGTTTTGTAATAACTGAGACAAGCATTCCAATTCCAAGACTTACTGCAATATAAATTTCACTCACAAGCCAATAGAGGAAAAAATTCCCACGAAAGGGAACATCAAAAAGATACACAGCAAGTAAAAAGAGTATAAAAATATTGATGGAGTGGAGTATAAACGCAGGAAAGAGTTTTGCAAATAAAAATTCACCCTTTGTTATAGGAGAGGCATAAAAGTTAAATATAGTCCCCTTTTCCTTCTCTTTTACAATCAAAAGTGCCGCCAAAATAGCAGGCGCTACTAATAAAACAAGCCCAATAAGTCCAGGAACGATTGCATCTTCATCACGCATTGCCTGATTAAAAAGATTACGGTTATTTATAACGATATTTCCTTTTGTATGGATTCCTTTTGTTTTTGCAATTTCATTCATTAAAGAGTAAACCGTTGCTTTTATGTATGTTTCAATGGTGGTTCCACGTGTTGGAAAAGAGGCATCCACAAAGACTCCTAGTTCACTTTTAAGCCCTTTAAGAAGATTTTTTTCAAATCCATTAGGAATAATCAAAATAGCATCTTCCTTTGCTTTTTTTATCTGTTTTAGAGCATCAGCCTCACTCATATTACTTAATATTGAATTAAAATACTTTGTATGTTCAAACTTACTACTGAGCATTTGTGAGAGTTTACTCTTATCATTGTCAATAATAATCACACGTGCATGAGAAACATCCATACGGATTCCATATCCAAAAAGAATAACAATCATGCTCGGCAGTAAATAGACCATAATAATGAGCTTTGTCCGTACAAGCTCTTTAAACTCTTTGAGTATATATGCTTTTATAATGTTTATTTTCATTGTGCATCCTCAAAATAACTTAAAAATATATCTTCAAAAGTATCTGCATCAGGATGGAGTTTATAGAAGTTTTCAATCGTGTCATCAGCGATTTTTTTCCCTTGTTTAAGCAATACAACCCTATCACAATACTCAGCTTCACTCATATAGTGTGTCGTAATCAAAATAGATATATTCCACTGCGTTTTCAAGGTATGGAGTATCTCCCAAAACTGTGCACGAGCTATAGTATCTACTCCAGATGTCGGCTCATCCAAAAAGAGTACAACAGGTTCATGTAAAAGTGCTGCAGCTATAGAAAAGCGCTGGTTTACTCCTAGAGGTAACTCTGTTGGAAATTGATCCATATATTGCAAAAATCCTAGACTTGTAGCATATTCTTTGATTCTTTTGAGTGCTTTTGTAAGAGGAATTTTGTGCATATTTGCAAAATATATAAGATTTTCTCGAACTGTCATATCGTTATAGAGTGCAAAATGCTGGCTGACGTATCCAATTTTTCCTTTAAGATTTTGTCTATCTTCTGCATTTTGAATATGCTTACCAAGCAGCTTCAAAGAACCTCCATCAATAGGATACAAACCTAAAAGCATTTTAATAAAGGTTGTTTTTCCTGCCCCATTTGCTCCGAGTAATCCTAAAATTTCACCACGTTTGAGGGTAATATCTACTGCATCATTTGCCACAAAATCACCAAACTTCTTCGTAATTTTTTCCGCTTGCATCACAATTTCACCACTCTCTTGTGCGAACTCTTTTTTCCCTATGGCTATTTTTGGAAGGAGTTTACCTGTTTTAAGAGCATTAATAAAAAAGAGTGCCTCCAAAGTTGGTTCTTTATGTGCTAATTCTACCTTTTCGAGTGTATATGTACGTTTATCAAAGCCTATACTTTTTGGAATTTTCTCAGGAGTATATACATAGGTATAAGGACGGACAGAATCAAGCAACTCATCATTTGTACCCTGCGCTATAATTTTTCCCTCATCAAACAAAAGGATCGTATCCATTTTAGCGGCCTCTTGCATATAGGCGGTACTCACAAGAATGATTGTCCCCTCCTCTTTTCTAATGGTATCAAGTATTTCCCATAGTTCCAAACGACTTAAAGGATCTACACCCGTTGTGGGCTCATCTAAAATAAGTAATTTGGGACGTTTTAGGAGTGCACAAATGAGTGAAAGTTTTTGCATCATCCCACCACTAAGATTTCCGGCAAGCCTTTGTGTAAAATCTGCCAATCCGGACATATGCAAAAGCTTTTTTTTGTAGCTCTCAAACGCAGCCCCTTTTTTGACATCATGAATATCAGCAAAAAATTCAAGGTGTTCTGCAACACTGAGAGTATCATAGAGTACAAGTCCTATACCCTGTGGCATTAAGGCAATATCTTGTTTTATTTTTTCACACTCTTTTGGAGAGTGGTAGGCATAGCCTTTGTAAACAATTTCACCCTCAAAACGCACGACACCTGCAATGGCATTCATCAGAGAACTTTTACCCGCGCCATCAGCACCAATAAACCCTATAATCTCTCCACTTTGTGCCACAAAGGATATATCTGAAACCGCTTGCGTTTTTTTGTATCTGACACCGACATTACGAATTTCCAAATCTGCCATGGCTAAATACTTGGAATATCATTATATGAATGTGGCAAACCTTTCCCATCAGTAGATATAACGCCCACCGCAGGAATTCCTAATTTTAAAAGTGGATCTACTTTTGTCGGCTTAAGATGTACAGCAAAAACACGCTGGATTCTATCGCTGCGCACGGCAACCTCTTTTGGTGTAAATTCTGCATTAGCAGCAATGCTTACAACCTTTGCAGGAATTGCCCTATCTGGATAAGCATCTAAAAAGATTACCGCATCATCTCCTATTTTTATTTTTCCATTTTTCATTGTATCTACAAAAACTTTCAAATACAGACTTTGTGGATCGATCAGAGTTGCAACAACCATACCTGCACCTAAAACCTCGCCTTTGTTTGCCACTTTTTCTACAACATATCCATCAATAGGTGAAGTAAGTGTCAGATCATGTATGACAACTTCCAATTCTCCTTTTTTTGCCTGCATTGCTTTGATTTTATCTGCTGCTGCTTCTATATTTTCTTGCAAAATTGCAACACGCTCTTTTTGTGCACGCGCTAGCTTATAATTATCTTGTGCTATTGCCACAGCTTTTTTTGCAGAAAGAAGCTTATGTTGGAGTGCTTGTAGTTTATTTGTATCTGCTGTGAGTTTTAGATGTGCAAGTTCTAATTTATGTTGGGCTATCAATTTTTTTGCATAGAGACTCTTTGTTCTGTTAAAATCTTTTTCATCTTGCAACACAAGAGCTGCTTGTGCATCCACTGCGTTTAGGAGTTCTGCCTTTTCATCACGGGCTATAGCAATAGCTTTATAGGCTTTTTGCATACTAAGTGTTACACTCTTGTTTGTAAGTCTGCGTTGGTGTCGCAATGCTTCTAAAGATTTTTTTGCCGCTGCAATAGAATCTTCCACAGCCAAAAGCTTTTTTTGATACTCTTGACTTGTCAGTTTTGCAATAATAGCTCCCTTTTGCACCTTTTGACCACTTTGAACTGCAACCATTTCAAGACGACCTGGATATTTTGTATTGAGCATTGTAAGGTCACCATCAATTTTTCCTGTAGCACTTATTAGGTTTGCAGGAAGCTCTTTTGGATTGATTTTTTCATATATAAGCACAGAAGCCACTATAAAAAGTGTTACAAGAAATATATACATTCCATATTTTTTAATCATTGTTAATTCCTTTGAAAGTTTGTAAAAATGTTTCATTGCTCACCTCTAAAAGAAGTTTTGCATAGTTAAAATAGAGTTTTGCTTCAAGACTATGCAACGATGCTCTTGCCATAGAAGTTGCAGCGATTGCACGACTGAGTTTATCCGCATCTGCGAGTTGGTTTTCAAATTCACCTTTAACAAGTGATTCATACGACTCTTGCGATTTTAACTCTTCTTGCATTGCCTTTTGTTGCGAAAGTAGTGACTTGTAGTGCAAATAGCTCACTTGAAGTTCACTTTTTATCTTATCTTCATAGGCATGCAACATCGCCTCTGCGCTTAGTTTTGCAGATTCTGAAGCTTCTACCTCATTTTTTGTTTTCAAGCCGGAAAAAAGATTATATTTCACTACAAAGCCAACTGCACTTCTGTCTTTGTTTGTAAAACCATCCCCGTTTAACTGTGGAGAGTCACCAACCTGAGAAGCCTGTGCAAACAGAACAACTGAAGGATACTCTGTACTTTTTGCCAAATCAACCTGAGCATTTTGTTCTTTGACCATCATTCTTAATGCTTGTAAGTCGGGACGATTAGCAAATGCCATCTTTACCAGCCTATCAAAAGGGAGTAGCGTAGGTTTGGGTAAAGAGGACAAAGTCTCTATTTTTGTATGTAAAAGCGCAGAGAGTTGCGCTAGTGCACTTTCATAAGAGTTTTTTGTTTGTAGCATCCCGGCTTCGCTCTTATGTAATGCCGCTTCAAGCCTGTAAAGCTGTGATTCTGCAATGAGCCCCAAGTGAAAAAAGGCTTTTGCTTTTTTGTAACTCTGCTCTATTGCCTCGTATGCACGTTTTTGAGAATGGTGTAATTTTGAAAATATAGTAGCCTCGACATATAATCCAACTGTTTTCAAGTAGAGATTTCTTTTTGTATCTTCTGCCTCAAGGGCTGCTTTTTTTGCCTTATACTTTGCTGTGTCTATTAGAGAAGATATGGCAAATCCACTAAAAAGAGGATACGTCAGACGCAGAGTCCCTTGGTACTGATTTTGTGATTGCACTTGCAGTGGCGGAATATTTGGCGGCAAAAAGGGAAAAGAATTTTTCGTGTACATTACAGGTTTTTCTTTTAAATATTTGCCACTAAATGAGAGATCAACAGAGGGATAGTTCTCTCCCTCTTGTGCTTTGTAGAGTTTACCAAACGCAACCGCTTGTGCTTTTTTTGCCTGCACTAAGGGTGTGTCTGCTACTTTTTGAAGTGCTTGTTCAAGACTAAGCGCATGCAAAGGCACAAAAGCAAAACTTAATAAAAAGAGTAATTCAATTTTTCGTTTCATAGAGATTATCTCCTCACAATGAATTTGATTGAATTTAAATGACCAATGGTCACAGTATAACTCTTCTTAGATTAAATTCACTTTATAGTACCCTCTATTTTTCAGCCTTTAATTCTGTTGATTGTCCATCTTTAACTTTTTTATAAACATTTTTCATCGGTTTGACATGCCCAGCTTTCCCATTATAAAACTTTTGTTGCTCCACAAGTGCTTTGTATGCTTTATCTAAAGTCAGCGCTCTTGTATGAGATGGATAAAGAAGCAGTGTAACATCCTTACGCAAATTTTGTAACATTGTCTGGTTTAAATCACCACTTGGCGTATGGAATTTATTATAAGCTTCACTATTTTCTCTAAACTCATCACTGTAAGGATTTAACTCTAAATATTTTTCAAGCTCCCATGTTCCATTTACATCATGGAACTCCGCAATACCTCGTAGATCTTTTTGTGTTGCATGGTACCATCCATGTTGGAAATTATTGTCTAGTTTTCTAGGAAATGCAAAAGTGGAATCCGTTGTAACACCTATGTTACTGTGACATCCCATACAATTGAGTGTCTCTTCGTAACTTTGTGGTCGAAGATTTCCATTTTTATCTTCTATAAAACCTTGGTAAACCCACCCCATATTATTACCAAGTCCATGTTCCATATTGCCACGAAATGTTTCTAGTCTATCAGGGTTAAGATCTTTTTCTTGCACATCAGCCAAACCTTTATTTAAAAGATTTGCATATGTAAGCCAAAGTGTTTTTTTCGCATAACGCAACTCTTTCATGCGTGGTGCAATGGCTATTTCACCAGCTTTATCACTTTTAATGTAACGTACAGAGTGAAGAAACTCTGTATTTTCAGGATAGAGCCCGGCTGCTAAATGGATTTTACCCTCCTCTTGGAGTGTTTTTGCATAGCCTACATAAGACATATTTTTGCCATTATTTGGATCCCAGTCAAATACAACTTCTGTTGCTGTATCAACAATGGAATTTTTATTTAAATCAACCCCAACAAGGGCTTCATCAATTGGTGCAATTGGCACATTTTTTTGTTTCACAAGTGATTCAACAATTGCCAAATTGAGTAAATAGATGCTAGAGTTAAAATCTCCTCCTGCACTCATTTTTCTAAAAGAATCATCAAGCCGAATGAGTACATCATCAGTTGAACCATTTGTCGGCCAAAAGGTTCCCAAAAATGGCATATACCCAAACGCAGCCCACCCTGTTGCATGATTATTTTCATCTCTATCAAGTCCATGTGCATCAAAATTATAGTAACAATCAGGAATATACCCCGACCATTTTCCATCTCCGTCACTATCCCATAAAGGAGAAAGATTTTCAAGCTGCGTTTGTAAAATAATACTCTTGTTTTCATCAAAGTAATTACTTTTATCGACATATTTTATAATGCTTTCATCATCTATTGCTGCAACTCTTTTTGAAAAATCAATAAAATTATTTGTATAAGGATTTTTAAGTGCGGGTGCAGGAAAATCGTAACTCTCTTGTAAATCGGTGTCACCCATTGTATAGTTTGGTGCTCTATTTACAGTATGACAGGCAAAGCAAGGATTATATGTATTGTTAGCATCATCTGTTGTTTTTGTATAACACATTTGTGTAATGTATGAAGAGGGATGAAAAGGTGTACTTTGTCTAATATCATATCCGTTTGTATCACTCAAAGATATGGCACGAGGCAAAGCAGGCAGTTTTTTTGTACTATTATGATCAGTTTTTGGTGTTTTACTTGTACTGTTACACCCGACTAAAGCAAGGCTTAGTGCGCTAAAAAGAAGCACACTAAGAGAGCTGCGTTTAGAGTACATTACTCTTTACCACCTATTTGCATATATCCTACATATGATTGTACATCATCAGGATTTTTCACTTTATCTTGGTCTGATTCACCATATGGGTGTTGTGTTACAAAATCCATATATGTGAAACCATTGATTGGTTCTTGAAAATATGGAGATGTTGTCTCTGAACCAAAAGGTGTTGTTGCTACACGAGCAGTGAGTTTATTTGTTTCTGTGTCAAATGCCCAAACCATATCATTTTGATGGTATGATGTATCTTCACCGATAATGAGTAAATTTGAACCTTGTTTATATGTGAGGTTATCTGGACTTGCAATAGAGTTAATATCACATGTATTGTCCGCATATGGGCTATCTGAAGGGTATTTTTTCATTTTTCCTTCAATTATGGAGTTCATATTTGTCGCTACGTATGCACTGTCAATATCATTTCCATCACTGTCTTTAATGCTTGAAGATAAAGCAAGATCATAAACAGCACCACATTTATCGAATGCTAATTTTATATCGTTATTGCCACCTTTGTCGTAGCTGTCTTTAGCTTTACCATATTTTTTGAAATCTTCCATACCTTTTGCAACTTGGCTGATTGCTGTATAGAGTTTATTTGTATCTTCACTGTACGTAATACCTTCAAATTTTCTAAACTCTGTTGTTGCACCATTGTATGCCGCCCAGCGACGAGTTTCCAAGAAAGCAGCTTCTTTCTCTTTACCTGATTTTACTTTCAGACACTCAAGTCCACCACTTCCAGTATTAATATGTTTAAATCCTGCAGTTGGACACTCATTTGTTGCGTTTGCATCTTCTGTATCAAAAATATCACTAAAAAGTGGTTTTGCATCTACGATAGTTTTTAATTCTGCATCTGTTGCATGTCCTAGTTTTACCCATGACAAATCTGCTTTTCCTGCACCATTGTCATCTGTTTGATGCCATTTTGCTGCATAGAGTGTACCAGCACTCAAATCACCTGCTGTATCTGCAACATACATATAAAAACCATCATTTGTCCCATCATCAGAAAGGTACGCTGTTTTACTATCTGGCATAACATACGCAAGTTCATGTGCAAAACGTCCCATGCTGTAGTGTTTTGTATATGTATCTGTTCCATTTTCATCTGTAATGTTTACTTCAGTAATCCAACCATAATAGTAAGGACTTGCTTTTGTTAAATCTCCACCAAAATATGGTGCTACAAGGTCATAGTATTTGCTCACGCTTCCTGTAGTAGTATTTAAATCTCTTGCGTTTGGCTCGTACTCTTCACTTCCTAAAAAGCTATTCCATGGTGTAATAGAGCCAGCACAGTGAACATATCCACCATGATAATCTTTTTGTGAAATATATTTTAAATTTTTCGCTGTTAATTCACCAGTCGTTGGATTTTGATCAAGTTCTGCTTGATAAATAGCACCAATTTGACACTCAAATTGTGTAATCATAAAGATTTTATTTCCCTTTGTAATAAACTCTGTATGGTCTGGTCCTGAACCACCATATTGCCCATTACAGATATAATTACTACCATCTTTAAGTTTTAAATCTTGGTCATTTTCATCTTTTAAAAGACCAAATGTTTCATTTCCCACTTTTTGATTTGTTCGTAAAATTGTTTTGTATGTAAGTGGTTTTGTTGTAAAGTCAACATCAATAGCTGATGCTACTCTGATCTTTGCTTTTTCTTCATCTGTCACAGGTACAGAAATACTTTTTACTAGAGTTGGTGCATCTTTTCCATCAACACCATTCGTACCATTCGTACCATTTGTTCCATTCGTGCCATCTGTTCCGTTTGATCCGTCACATCCTGCCATAGATAAAGCTAAAACTGACGCCGCCACCAAACTTATATACTTTTTCATTGTCATTCTCCTATTGAATTTACAACAGAAGTATATGCCCTCTTCATTACACCAGTATAATAATTTGACAACAAAATAGTTACACAATAAATAACTTTTTTAAGTTAAAACTTTTTCCAAAACGAGCTGCTTAAGAGTACAAAAACAGTGTAGCACTCTAAACGACCGACTATCATTGCTAATGAGAAAAAGTATTTGTCATAATCATTAAATATAGAAAAGTTATCAGATGGTCCTACAAGAGAAAAGCCTGGCCCTACATTTCCTACAAGGGCAAATGCTCCTGAAATGGCACTCATTGCATCAAATCCACGCGCATAAATATAGACAGTAACAATGGCTACTGTAATCATAAAGAGAGTAAAAAAGCCAAATGTTGAAGACAAAATACGCTCTTTTTGTTTGACACCATCTACAAAAACCGAGATGATTGTATTTGGATGGATGATGCGTTTGAGTTCTGATGAGAGTGTTTTAAAAATGATAATGTGGCGGATAATTTTGATGCCTCCGGCAGTTGAACCGGCATTTCCACCCATTAAAAGCCCTACAAAAATGATGGCAATTGCTAGATGCGACCATGTTCCATAATCGATCGTCGCAAAACCAGTTGTAGTCATTACAGAAGCAATGGTAAAACTTGAATGTTTCAAAGCATCATAAAAGCTGTCTCCACTAATGTCTATATGTACAAATGTCAAAGCAAGACTCAAAGCAAAAAATATAAGAAAAAACCAACGGACTTCTTCACTTTTATACCCTCGTAAATCTCTATGGTATGCTTTAAGATGGGCTAGAAAGTTAATACCAGAGAGCATCATAAAAATGGTTGTTGTCCAGATGACACCATCTTCTTTATAGTAACCAAGAGAATTGTTTTTGGTAGAAAATCCACCTGTAGAGATGGTAGAAAAGGCGTGATTAAGTGCATCAAACCAACTCATACCAAAAAACTTCAATAAAAGCGTATCAACACAAGTCAGCACAACATAAACAAGCCAGAGACTCAGCGCCATATCTCTAATTTTTGGCGTAAGTTTTTCAAGTTGTATCCCTGTAGATTCTGCTTTAAAAAGTGATAAACTCCCCGTAGGATTTATCATAGAAAGCAATCCTACTCCTAAAACAATCACACCAAGCCCACCCAACCAGTGCATTAAACTACGATGAAAAAGTATCATATGTGGTAGTGCTTCTATGTTTGTGTAGATGGTAGCACCCGTTGTTGTAAAACCGCTAATGGCTTCAAAAAATGCTGAAGCAAAACTGACATGTGTATATAAAAAGAGTGGCATAGCCCCTGCAACGCCCAGAAGCAACCATAAAAGATTCACAACTAAAATGCTCTCTTTTATTTTTAAATTCAAAGTATGTTTGCGTAAAAAAAACCAAATGAGGAGATTGACACCAAAGAAAGAGGCATCATAAAATAAAAATTTTAAAAAACTCTCTTTGTAAATAATACCAACAAGAATATCTACAACAAATATTCCCGATACTGTCATTCCTATAATTGCAAGAATTTTTACTATGTTTTTATAATCCATAAATCCACTGCTTCATTTTTGTACTCACACTTGTATGACAAAAAACAACAATGAGGTCATCTTCTTCTAACACAATCTTCTCATCCAAGATGTAAAGCTGTTCCTCACGCATATAAAATATTTTTGCATCATCCAATTGTATGGGCTTTATTTTTTTACTTACCAAACCGGTACTGCGGAATACTTTTCGCATAAAGACAAGCGCTTTTGCACCACAGTAGCTTTTTTGAATGACAACACTTGTCGAGCTTATCTCTTCAATGATTGTATTATAAGCACTTATCTTTGGACCCCGCACAACAATGATACCCAAAGAGTGCATCAGATTGTAGTACTCCATTTCATTATTAATTGCTACGACTTTTTTGATTCCGCTCTCTTTTGCTTCAAGTGATTTTATAATGTTGTACTCATCATTATTTGTTGCAGCGATAAACATCTGCGCACTTGAGAGTTCTTCCTCTTCAAATACATCATGAGAAGAGTATTTAAGATTGACAATGGAGGCTCTTCCTTGCAATGCTTCATCTGCCTTTTCACAAAGTGCCAAATCTTTTTCAACAAGCTTAACATCTTTTCCACTTGCAAGCAACTCACGCGCTATTTCAATACCAAGCTCTTCGCCCCCAAAAACAACGCATTTTTCTATTTCATTGGTTACATTGAGTTCTAATTTACTACAGACTGCTTTAATGGCATCTTCACGTCCAAAAAAATAGACCAGATCATTTGGTAGAATTTCAATAGCATCATTAGGAAAGAAAAACTTTTTATTTCTCTCAATACCTACAATTTTATACGCATCAGAAGCTAAAGACTGCGGCATAAAGCGGCTTGAAACCATCACAGAAATCAATTTATGCTCTGTATATTTAAAGAATTTAACATTATTTGCTCTTGGATATGCAAGAAGTGATGCAATAGCACGTGATGCTAAACGCAGCGGGAAAATAAGCCTTTCAATACCCAGCCTTTCTTTAATGTTACTCCCATCAAAAAAATCTTTTTGCAATCGTACAAATTTTCTTTCAATATTTAAAACACTCTCTGCCACCAAAACCGAAACTAGATTCACATTATCTAGATTTGTCACGGCAATGAAAAGATCTACATCTTTATCACTCACATTTTCATAGGTTTTTGCATTTTCGACATCACCACCAAGTGGCATAATGTCTAAACTCTCTTGTATGCGATAAAGTGCCTCAGAGTTTTTATCTATAATGGTTACATTGTGACCAATACTAAGGGTTTTTGCTAAATTAAATCCAACTTTTCCTGCACCGGCTATGATAATGTTCATACTACAAACCTTTTGTTAAGATAAACCAAGTTGATAGAGTTTTTTACGTTCACTTGAACCTGCGATATTGAGCTGTTTACGGTACTTTGCAATGGTACGACGCACCATTTTTACTTTAAACTTCTCTTGAATCATCTCTAAAAGCTTCATATCACTCAGAGGCTTTGTATGGCTCTCTTGTTTAATTAAACCAATAAGAAACTCTTTAATCGCTGCGTTTGAGACATCTTCATCGATAGCTGTGGTAAAAAACTCTTTCATAGCAAGCATCCCTCTATCACATGCAATGTACTTGTTGGCAATAGCACGTGAAATAGTTGAAGGATTATGACCAAATTCATCGGCCAATGTTTTAAGAGTCAGTGGCATAATCTGCCCTCCCGTAAAAAAATCATACTGATACTCTACTATCATAAGTCCAACTTTGTAGAGTGTTGCTTTTCGCATATCTAACGCATCAACAAGTGACTTTGCCTCTTTTATTTTCTGTGAAATAAACTCATGCTCTACACCATAAGAGTTGTCGATGTGTATGGTAGGGTAATAGGCATCATTTAATTTTACCTCTATCTCATTTTCATCATTAAAGTATATCATTAAATCAGGAACAATTTGTGCAGACTCTTCTTGGTATTCAATATTTGGCGGATTTTTGAAAGTAGAAATCGTATGCATTACTTCAGAAAAAAACTCTCTTGAAGCATAACTGTGAATGTTTTGCATATCTTGAATTATCTCTAGAGCCAAGGGGTAGGCATTGTCGCTAATGTCAGAGTTATCCAACTGGAACAAAAAAGACTCTGCAAGATCTTTTGCACCAATTCCTACAGGATCTATATGCGCAAAACGCAATCGGGTTTTTTCAAAAAAAGAAACCTCTATAGTGTTCTTTTGGCAGAATGCCTCTGTATCTCCCTCATAGTAGCCAAACTCATCAAGATTTTCCACAACATAGTGTGCAATTTTTTGAGAAATCGGCGTGGGAAAAAGTGGTGCACCGAGCTGCTCATCTAAAACATCATAGAGCGACTTATGGGCAATTGTCAAAGCTTCTATCTGCTCTGTTCGGGAGTTGTTTACAGCACGAGAGATAATTTTTTTTGGTATTTTCTTTTCAAAATCCTCTTCGTAACCTGATTCTACTTCTATAACAGGATTTGCCTCCACAAAGGGGTTCATAGCCTCACCTAAATCAGAGAGGCTCGAATGGAGTATGGGAAGCCAATTGCGCAGAGTACTTGAGAGTTTATGTTTTGTCTCAACACTCTGCGTTTGTCTTAATCCTGCCATCTTCTTTACAACAACCTACAGTTTAAAGTTTTCGCCAAGATAATGCTTGCGAACATCTTCATTTTTACCGATTTCATCACTTGTACCACTTGCAAGAAGTTCACCTGATTTTATAACATAAGCTCTGTCACAAACATCGAGGGTTTCACGCACATTATGGTCGGTGATAAGCACACCTATGTTGTAAGAGACAAGCTGATGAATAACCTTTTGAATATCCATTACAGCGATGGGATCCACCCCTGCAAAAGGTTCATCAAGGAGTAAAAATTTTGGTTTATTTACAAGCGCACGGGCAATTTCAACACGACGACGCTCTCCACCTGAGAGACTAATTCCCTTACGGTAGCGGATTGGTTCAATGTTAAACATATCGAGCAGTTCTAAAATCCTCTCCTCTTGCTCGGCTTCGCTCATATCACCAACCTGTGCAGCAATGAGAAGATTGTCCTCTACACTTAAATCTTTAAATATCGAAGCCTCTTGCGGAAGATACCCTATCCCCTTGAGTGCACGCTCATGTAAAGGCATACCTACAAGATCTTCGCCATCAAAAAAGACCTGCCCTCCTGTTGCTTCTACAAGTCCACATATCATATAAAAAGTTGTTGTTTTTCCTGCTCCATTTGGACCAAGCAAACCAACAACTTCCCCACTCTTGACAGTAAGGCTTACACTCTTTACTATCTCCAAATCTTTTATCTTTTTTTGTAATTCTAATGCTTCTAATGTATGCATACAGTGTACTCTCTTGTATCTTGTGACGTTTTTTGAATATCTATTACCATTGTCTCTATTCCGACGGATGTTAACAATTCTATCAGTCTCTCATCACCCCACTCTATGAAGTGCAAACCCTCTTTTTCAAGCTCTTCAAGCATCCCCAATGAGATGAAGTGTTCAACACCATGGTTATAAATATCATAATGAAAAATTTTCTCACCATAACACTGTTGCAGTGAAAAAGTGGGGGAAGTAACATCATCGTCACAGCCCATCTGCTTTGCAATATTTTTTACAAGTGTTGTCTTTCCTGCAGCTAAATCACCGCGTAAAATCACCACACCCCTTGGAAAATTTTGCAAAATATCACCCGCTAAACTCGGAATTTCTCTCTCTTTTAAAGTATAAACTTTTTTCATAACTTGTTTGATATCTCGACAATTTGTTTAAGTTTTTTCTTTGCTCTTGCATTTGCAAGTGCTTCTCGTGCCATTTCCAAACCATCTTGTATATCACGAGCGAGACCATCAACCATCAAAGATGCAGCAGTATTGAGCAGCACAACATCACGCTGTGCATCAGTAGCGGAGTTGTTAAAAATGTTGAGCATTATCTGCGCATTTTCCTTTGCATCACCACCTAAAATAGCCGCAATCGGTGCAAGTGTAATGCCATAGGCTTGTGGGTCTATTTCATACTCTTGTATCACGCCATCTTTAAGCTGTGAAGCGAAACTCACTCCACTAATGCCTATTTCATCCATTCCCTCTTGCGAAGAGACAACAAGGGCAGAAGATGCACCGTTTATTTTCAGTGCCTCAGCCATTTTTGTAGTAAAAGACTTATCAAACACGCCTAGCATATATTTCTTTACATTTGCAGGATTTGTTAAAGGCCCCAAAACATTAAAAACTGTCTTTGTATCTATAGACTTACGTACAGGCATTATAAACTTCATAGCAGGATGGTGGTTTTGTGCAAACATAAAACACCATCCCGCTTCTTCCAAAAGACGTGCATTTTGGGTAATGTCTAAAGAGAGTTTAATACCAAGTGCCTCAAGTACATCAGCACTCCCACTCTTTGAAGTAATCGAACGGTTTCCATGCTTTGCAACCGTTGCTCCACACGCAGCTGTAAGGATGGAAGTCGTAGAAGATATATTAAACGAGCCTATTTTATCACCACCTGTTCCAACAATGTCGATGGCACGTTCACGGAGTTCTTCTGATATTGGTAAAGCAATGGCAAAACGCCGCATAACATCGGCTGCAGCAGCAATGACTTCCACAGGAGTCGCTGCGTTTAACTCAAGTGAGAGTAAAAATTCACGCATCTGCGCATCACTCATTTCATGTTTAAAAAGAGTAGTAAATTTTTCTTGTGCTTCTTCATAATTCATAGTTTAGAGTTCCTTAATATACTGATCTTGCAGAGATTTTGGTGTTGATTTTGTAGTAGGCAGTTGCAAAACTTTGTACTTTTTCGCTGCGTTTAGGTAGTTAATGGTAATGACATCACCCACCGCTACATTTTTACTTGGTTTTACAACCACATCGTTAATGAGAACAACCCCATTACTAAGCATATCCTGAGCAACAGAGCGTCTTTTTGTAATATTGACTGAGTTTAAAAATTTATCTATTCGCATTCTTTGGATTTCCAAATATTTTTTATTTATTGTAGAGTAATTAAACTGAAAAGTATGTAAGAGAAGCAAAAAGTTGGAACATTTTTTGCAG
>CAYRVR010000011.1:0-1512 GCA_964427835.1 uncultured Sulfurimonas sp.
CTCTCATACAAATATCTGTGCAGCAGGTGCTCGTGAAGGAACAATCCAATGGGCAAATGATGATAGAAACTCTCCAGATTGGAAAAATGCTAAGTTAGTTTTCTTACAATCATCTCATGCAGCAGATGCAGGACACTACTTCCAACAATCAGCTGGTTTAATCGCAGAAGCGCGTAAAGCCGGTGCAAAAATGGTTGTAATTGATCCTCGTATGTCTAACTCTGCTGGTATGGCAGATTTATGGATTCCATGTTGGCCAGGAACTGAGGCAGCACTTTATTTATATCTTGCTAACCGCATTTTAAACGATAAGAAAAAAGATGGTTCAGATATAGTGAATCATGAATTCGTAAAAGAGTGGGTCAACTGGGATAGACTTATGGCAAATAAAGATTATCTTAAAAAGATGATTGGTTATGGTTATATTTCTAAAATGCCAAAAGATGATTCGTATGAGTCTTTTATTGAACTAGCAAAAGAGTTATATGCTCCATATACAAAAGAGTTTGTTGTTAAAGAGTGTAAACTTGAAGGTATGGAATATAAGTTAGATGAGCTTTGGGAACTGTTTGTTCCAGCAGGTTCAAAAATAGCTTCATATCTCTGGCGTGCAGGTGCAATTGGTCACCGTGGTGGGTGGATGAATACTCGTACCGGTTTCTTACCACTGGCTCTCGTTGGAGCTATGCGTGGTGATATCGGTGGTGTTGGTATGCACCACTGGCATGAAATTTCTGTTGCTGGTAAAGGTGACAAAGCTACTGTAGCAGGTGAGCACCCTAAACCTACAGATGCTTGGAATGAGATTGCTTGGCCACCAGAATATCCTATTTCTACATATGAAATGGGCTTTATGATGCCACAAATCATGATGGATGATGAATGGCATGACAAATGGACAAAACGTGGTCTGAAAATTCCTAAATCTATGGCTGTATATGTTCCAAGAATGCATAATCCTCTTTGGATTAATCCGGATGGTTTTAGATGGATGGAAGCGTTAAAACGTGAAGATAAATTTGAATTGACATTTAACCTTTCACCTACTTGGTCTGAAACGAACTGGTATTGTGACTATGTTCTTCCTGTTGGACTTGCTGGTGAGCGTAATGACCAACAGTCAACACCTTCAAAACCAGAACAAAGAATTGAGTTCCGTCAAGCGGTTCTTCGTGTTGCAGCTGAAAAAGCAGGTTGGAAACCAAAAGATCCAACAAGAGCTACTCTTGAAGCACATGCAAAATTTGGTCTTGGTGAAGTTTGGGAAGAGAGTGAATTCTGGCCAAATCTTATTTATCACTATGTTGATCCTGATGGAAGCCTCGGTATTCAAAAATATTGGGCAAGTAAAAAAGACCCATCACGTTGTGTAACTGTTCCTGAGTATTTTGATGCGGCGTTAAGCCTTATTCCAAAATTAAAAGAGACAGCACATAAACTCTATAAAGGTGAAGAGTACCCAGTTTATAGTTATATCAGAGACCATGGTGCATGGACAGAAAAAACTGATGT
>CAYRVR010000011.1:1612-30468 GCA_964427835.1 uncultured Sulfurimonas sp.
AAAATGGTTCATCTTGTTACACAAGTACACCATAAACATATGAAAGCGGAGAATGAATTTGCACTGAACACGATTTATCGTTTACCGTATAATATTCATACACGTTCTGTGAATTCAAAACATCTTATGGAAATTTCACAAAACCATAACCCTATTTGGATCTATACAAAAGATGCTGAGAAACTTGGTATTAAACGTGGTGATGCTATTAAAGTACAAATTCAAGATACACTTTCAGGTATTAAAAGTGGGTACTTTATTGCTATGGCAGTACCGACTGAAGCAACTCGCCCTGGTGTACTTGCTTGTTCACACCATGCTGGTCGTTGGAAACTTAAAAATGCAGTTGAGATTCCTGGATTTGCGCATAAACTTGGTGTAATGGGACTCGGTTCTCCATTATATGAAATGACTAATGATGGTAAAGTTGGAACACTTAAACCAAAACAAGGCATTGAAGAGGGTATGAAACAACGTGTTGCTGCTGGTGATATTTGGCAATTTAAAGAGTACAACAAAGACCTTGATGATATCTGGTGGGATGGACTCAGTGGTTCATGGCAAAATGCTGTAGCTCCTTGTCATCCAGACCCTATTGCAGGTAACCATGGTTGGCATCAAAAAGTTATTATTACAAAAGCTGGAGCTGATGAAAAAATCGGTGATATTTATGTAAATTATGAAAATAACTTTAAAGTATATAAAACATGGAAAAACGAATTGACTCGTCCACTTACTGCAAGTGACAAGTTACGTCGTCCATATCACATTAAACGACCTGTTAAACCAAGTCAAAAAGCTTACGAATTTAACATTAAAGACGTATAAGCATAATATTAAAGCCCACTTCAAGTGGTGCTTTAATATAATATCCCCAACAAAGAAAAACTTCCAAAGGTACATTATTTATGAATGATGATTTAAGACAACAACAAATTGCACGTATAAATTTTTATGCACTTCTTTCACGATTACTTATGAATGAAGTTGATGAAGAGTTATTAAAATCAATAGAAGAAGATGAAAATATGCTCTCGTTTTTTCCAACATACGCTAGCTGGGATAAACGCAGTCAATATGATAGAAAAGAGTTAATTGAGAAGTATCTCAATGTTGATTTTACTAACTTATTCTTGCTTCACCTTATTCCTTATGAATCTTTTTATATGAGAGAAGATCAAATGATGGAAACGGGGGGAGATAATCCTGTACAGGCAATATTTAATGCCTTTGAATTCCAAGTAGAACTTGATAAAGCTCGTGTTATGGCAGCAGATCATATTGGTGTAGAGTTAGAATTTATGTATAAACTCTGTGAAGCAGAGTTGAAAGCTTTAGAAGATGGCAATGAAAAGATTGCTGTTGAATTGGCACAAATTCAATATGGATTTTTAAGAGATCATATCGTAGAATGGGCTCCAATGTATCTTATTAATGTGAAGAGTGAGGCTGGAACCGCTTTTTATTATGATGTGGCAGATTTAGCAATTGAGTTTATATTGAGTGATTTTGAATATATGAGCGAATTAAATAACAATGGATTTAACTATAACGCATGAGTTTACTTACTTTAGATGTAGCAAAATGTGTACACACCTCCAATAAATTTGCAATTTGTACGAAGTGTGTAGATGTTTGTCCTGTTGAGACTATAAAAATAGATGATGGTGCTGTCTCTTTTACCCCAAGTGAGTGTGTGGGCTGTGGTGGTTGTGGGGCAGTTTGTCCAACAGCTGCATATTCTTTAGATGATTTTAATCCACTCAATTATATCTTTTCATTTCTGGAGTCAGATAGAGATGTCCTTACTTGTAATGATGAAGCATTTCCCTGTATAGCCTCTTTATCTGTTGAAGAACTGTTAAGCGTTGCTCTTATTTCTGAAAATAGTGTTACATTAGATATTGGCCCTTGTGGAGATTGTCCGATTGCGCAACCAAATTTAGAGATTATTAAAGACAGAGCAGAAGAGGTAAATTTTTTACTTGAAGCAATGCAGCAAGACAAAGCACTTGTTTTGGAAGCTCTTAATTATGAAGTTGTGAGTGAGACGGATGCTCTAAGTAGAAGAAAACTTCTCTCAAAAGAGGGTGTAAAAACGGCACTTACTATTAAACAACAGTTTGAAAATAGTGTTGAAGCTACAGATGAAGAAAGAAAAACACATGTAGTGACAACAAAAGATATCGCAAAAATCAAAGAGAAAAATATTCCGCAGCGTAGAAGTCTTTTAATGATGGCAATGAAGCGGGCTCAGGTTCCTGAAATATTCCATACAATCGACATTGAAGATATTTCATTCATTTCACAAAAAGATTTGGATGAAACAACATGTACAAATTGTCAGATGTGTTACAGAATATGTCCAACAGGAGCACTTAGCTCTGATGCTAGAAACTCTGTAATAAATTTCAATCCTCTTGCATGTGTGCAGTGCCACAGTTGTCATGATGTATGTGAACCAGACTCACTGACACTACGTCCAACATTTGCATTAGGAAGCTTTTTTGAACCAAAAATTGAAACCCTGGCTCGTTTTGACATTAAACGGTGTGATGAGTGTGGAAACTTTTTTGCCTATCATGGTGGTGAAAAATTATGTAACCGTTGTAAAATTGAAGAAGAAGAAGCAAGAGCTTTATGGGGGATAAAATGAGTGAAAATATAGCAATGCCAGAGACAATGAATGCAGATGATAGCATTCAAAAGCAGACAACACTCTTTGGACTTATTGCAGAGCATGCAAGCCCAAACAGGCTCTTTGTTATGCTCAATAAAAAGATTAAAGAGAGTGGTTTTGATGCGATGATGATTCCTATGAATATACGCGCGGATGATTTCTATTTTACCGTTTCAAATATGAAAAATTCACATGTAAATGGTGCGTATATTGCTCCTGAGTATCAAGAAGAAGTTTTAGACTTGCTTGATGAATCTGATGAGTTTGTGCAAGTCTATCAAAAATGTGATTTCGTTGTACGTAGAGGAACACGACTAATAGGAACTTACTTAGAAAAAAATGGTACTTTAGTTGGTGAAGCACTTGCAGATGAAATATTTGAGAAATATATAAAAGGATAAATTATGGATATGAAAGATTTAAATGAATTACGAGGCGAATTTGAAGCAATGCAACAACAGATGTTGCAAGAAAATTGTGTAGATGGTAGTTGTGTAGAAGATGAATATGAAGATTATCCAGATTATTTAAAAGCTATTTATGCAGAGATTATGCCTCCAGCTAAAAGTGGTATTTACTTCTCACGTTGGGATCTTAAAAGAATGGCAGCAGAACTTGATGAGTCTTTTGCAATTGATGTAAGAGAGAGAATGTTTCAAAAATTTATGCAGTGGATTGCAACACCGGATGATATGAAGAAAGTAATCACGGTATTTAGTAATTTAATGGATAGAAAATGTGAACTCTATAAAGAATACTCGGAAAAATATCCATCTTCAAAAGTAATATTTGATGATAAAATTGCAAAAACAGAGAAGGCAAAAAAATATCTTGATAAGGTTTATGTAGAGTTCTTTACATAGACTTTTCTATCTCCTGCAAAAGAGACTTTTTAATGGTCTCAAATTTCCTTCCCTCCTTTTTATATGCTAATCGTTCTAACTCATCTATATAAGAATGAAGCTTATACTTTTCATATGATTGCAATAAAATATTTACAAGTTCTTGTGGTGATTTTGCATTGCGTATATCTTGAAATTTTCTTTCTTTTTTCTTTGGAAAAAGACCATTTTGCGTCAGTTTTGCAAGGAGGTATCCTGAGAGAAAAACAAAGAGATAAATAAAGATCTGTTTGAGTGTCTCAAAACTTATAAAAGGCTCTTTTTTGGGTGCTTCTTGCGCGTCAACAAGTTTAGATGTATCTATCTTATGCACGTTAATGTGGTATGAAGGTGTCTGGAGTTTATAATATTTGTGCTTTGTTGGTGAATAGGCTTGCAGTATGACGGCTGGAATAGTAAAACTTTTTGTAGCACTAAGAGAGTAGATATAGTTGCGTTTAAACTCTTCTCCATGAGCAGAGAGATGTTTGTAAAGGGTACTTATATCTGAAAAAAGTGTAACATTTTTTATAGGGTGCAAGATAGTGAGCGAAGGTTCATCAAAACCGCTTCCTTGTAGTATATAGTGTAAATTTACATTTCCATACTGGTCAATATTTTGTGTATCTATTTTTGAGCTAAGTGTAAAGTCACCAACGAGATCTACTTTATGAGCAAGTGGTCGGATGTTGATAATAAGTGGATTTACCTTTAGAGTATGCACGTCCATCTGAATACTTTTGCTGTCGTCATGATCTTCTACATAGGCATTTGCTATACTTTTATCACTTGCAGTTTTTACAGTGAAGTCAAAATCTACTTTTATTTTTTTTGCATGTAATGGAAAAAGGAGATATTTAAAAGTTGCAGTTGTGTTATGGTAGGCTTTGTCATCAATGGTTTTTGTAAGGAGTTTAATCGTGTAATCACTACTTTTATGGGGTCTTACAAAAAAGAACATAGCATTTTTATGCTCCTGTTGTCTTGCAGTAAAGGTGATTTCAACTGGCTCTTTTACAACAGCTTCTTTTTTATTTACTGTGAATTTATAGCTTGCTAATTCAGATGCAAAAACTCCATTATATAGTGCTAGAAGGAGTATTATAATTTTACCAAGGTTCTTTTTCATTTGTATATCCTTTATTGATGAGCTCATAAGCTTTGTATCCCATTTTGTAACTTGCTTGTGATTTTTCTTTTTTCTTTTTGCGTGCTCCTGATTTGTGTTTTTTCTTATTCTCAGCGGCACCATTTTTACTTAATTGTGCATTTTGATTACTTGAATTGCCATTTGCTTTATTCTTATTATTTTCTTTAGAATGTTTTGCTTTTTCTTTGATTTGCTTTTTTTCTTTTTTGGGCTTTTTATCATCGAGTGCGTTTGGTGGTGATGGAAGGGTAAAAAGATGCAACTTACGTAAAAGATTGAGATTATAGAGTGCATCTTTATCTTTATGCAGTGCCAAAGATGCCATATAATATTTTTGAGCTCTTTTATACTGCTTGAGATGTACAGCACAGTTTGCAATGTCATAATAAACAAGTGCTTTTAAACGTTTGTCTGGTGTTTTTAAAAGAGAAAAGTATTTTAAAGCAGTATGGTATTGATGGGCTTTGTAGTAGGCTGTTCCTGCGTTAAAATAGCTTTGAAAACTTGGAGACATATCATCAAAGGCACGGGCAGATTGGAGATAGTGCTTCTCTTTATAGGCACTGTTTGCCTTTTTGAGGTAATAAAAATCAAGAATACCCGCGTTTGCCTTATAGGGGAATAGTAACAGTAGGGGTATCAAGACAAAGAGTTGATGGAGTTTGGTAACACTTATGAAAAAGAGGATAAGCGCAATTGAAAGTGGAATGTAAAAGAGCTCTTTATAGCTTTGTACTTTTATGTTGATATTTTTATCTGTTGTATTTGTTGTAATATCATTGGAGAGTTGTTCGATAACGCCTAAAGAATTAAGTTCATAATATTTTCCTCCACTATCTGCTGCTATAGCTTTAAGGGAGGGATTGATTTTTGAAATAACGAGGGCTCCATTAGCATCTTTAATATAGCTACCATCTTTTTTTAGGGCTGCTCCTTTTTGTGAAGCAGTTGCTACAAAGTAGGGAATAATATTGTTTTTTTTAAGTAGTGAGACTAAAGAAGCTACGTTGTGCTCATCACCTCCATCACTAAAAATAATAAGTTTTTTCTGTTTGAAAGAACTTTTTGCAACAGTTTGAAAAAGATTTTTCAAACTTGTGCTTTTCGTTAAAATATAACGTGGATTCAGCGCATCTAATGCACTGCTAGAAATTGCGGTGTCTGTAGTAGGTGGTGCAATAAGCAGTGCTTTTGAGGTGAAGGCAAAAAGTGTAAACCTATCTTTTGGATGGAGCTTGAAAAGCTTTTTTATTCCTTCTTTTGCTACTGCAAAGCGTGAAGGTTTGAGATCATCAGCTTGCATGGAGTAAGAAGCATCAATAGCAATAATATAATCTTGTGAATCAAATTTTTCATTATGGAGGGCATTTTTTAGTGCTGGTTGTGCCACGGCAATTATCATAAAAAGAAGACTCAGGTAGAGTAGTTTTGTCTGTCTTGAGTTCTCTTTTTGTGTCTGCTTTTTATACAAGAAAAAGAGAGGAATTAGTCCAAAAAGAATCCAGCCATTTAAAAAAATCATATTCTGCCTCTTTTGGAAAGAAGATACAGCAGTAACAGCATTGCAAAAGAGAGAGGAAAGAGAAAAAGCATGTGCTTATGAAGAAAATGCTGCGAACGGATGGGACTAGGTTCTAATTCGTTTAATTTTTCATAGACTTGTTCGAGCGCATCAGCATTTTCTGCTTGAAACATTACGCCTCCGGTTTCTTGCGAAATCTTTTGTAATAGCTTCGCATCAAATGACTTTGTATCACCTAAACCGATAGTATAAATTTTTACATGCTCTTTTTTTGCTTGCATAACAGCATCTTTTACAGAGGTACTCCCACTGTTTTGGTAGCCATCGGTAATGAGTATGATCACTTTATGTTTGGCATGGCCATGGTGTAAAATTTTTAAAGCATTGGCAATACCATCTCCAATAGCGGTATTTTCTCCTGCTATCCCAACATCTAAAAATTGGAGTAAAAATCCTACAGCGTGCATGTCGTAGGTAAGAGGAACGCTTGCAAAAGCAAAGGAGCCAAAAACAGTTACACCGACGTTATCATCATAGCGTTTGTTGATAAAAGAAGTAATGATCTCTTTGACAAGCGTGAATTTTGAACTGTTTTTTTGTGCAGATGAAAAGCCACTCTCACCCATCGAACCACTTGTGTCAATGGCAAAAACAAGATCCCGTCCGTTTCTGTTTTGAGAAATCTTTGCATCATAACTTATTGGAGAGGCAAGGGCGCTAACAAGGAGTGCAAATATCAGAGAATAGAGTAATTTTTCACGATTAATGATACTTGTAAAACGTTCAAAAAGTTCTGTATGTGGAAAGATGATTTTTTTGATTGTAGCAGGGCACTTGTATATACAGATGATTAAAAAGAGGAGTAAAAAGATGTAGGGGTATTCGAATTCCAAATTATTCAATCTATAAAACCATTTTTTTGTTATAATTATAGCTAATATAAACTTAGGAAATTGAATGAAATTTATTGTTTTTTTTGTATTTACATTATCACTACTTGAGGCGAATGATATGGCTTTTAATCGTGGTGAGACGCTCTTTTTTTCAAAAGCCTGTTCAAGTTGTCATGGACCCGATGCACAGGGAACAACAACATATCCAAAACTTGCAAATAAAAAAGAGAGCTACCTCATAAAAAGGTTACGCGAGTTACGTGCAGGAAAGGCAGATACCGTCTCTGCACAAATGATGGCGCAGTTTGCACGAAAATTGAGTGATCAAAACATTGCAGATTTAGCACATTTTCTCTCTCATCATCCAAAACCAAAAGTGAGTGATTTAGATGATGATATTTTAGGTGGAGTAGGTTCTTAAAAACTTGCCCACCACGTCCGTAAAAAGAGTCCAATTGTAGATGTATAGCCAACATCACTAAAACGGAGTCTATGTTTTTTATCATAAATAAATGTAGTGGGAAACCCTGCTATATGGAATTTTTGTGCGAGTCTCCCATCTCTGTCATTAACAACTTTGTAGCTATAGCCATGCTTTTGTAGGTATGTTTGAATCTCTTTGTCGCTTCCTGATTTGACTGCAATAGTTATAACTTGAAAATACTTACTTAATAAATTTATGTTTGATGCTTCTACTTTACACACAGGACACCAGGTTGCCCAAAAATGTATGATAATTGGTTTGTCATTTTGTATGGGGTAGGAGTGATGGTTTAAAAGCTCTAATTGTTTTATTGTTAATGGTTGTGTATTGAGCGATTGTGATTTGTAAATGCTCATAAGATTTGTCGCGACAGTAAGAAGTATAAGGAAAATGAGAATTTCTTTTATGTAGTGTTTTAGTTTTTTCATATAAAGAGTTTAACACCCCTGTAATAATAAACTGATAAAATAAGAAAAAAAATTAAGGATATACTCTATGTTAAAAGCTCTAGTTATTACAATAGCTCTATTTTTTCTTGCAGGTTGTGCGACAAAAAGCCCATCTCTACAGACAAAAACAGTAGCAAAAGTACAAAACACTCATAAAAAGATCAAAAATACGAAAAAAGCAGTACCAAATATGCATAAAATGTTCCAAAGCGTAGCAAAAAAAGATGCTGTATTATTGCAAAAAGGTCAAAACAGAGCACACTGTAGCGTGTGTGGTATGAATTTGGTAATGTTCTATAAAACAAGTCATGCTGCAACAGATATGAATGGAACGATTCATCAATACTGCTCTTTACACTGCTTAGCAGATGCTCTGCGTCATGGTGCAGAACTAGAAAACCCTATGGTTGTTGATGTAAAAACATTGAAGTTTATTCCGGTAACGGAGGCTTTTTACGTGGTTGGAAGTGATGTGCCTGGTACCATGAGTCGTGTGAGTAAATATGCTTTTAAAAATCTAGATGATGCAAAAGCATTTCAAAAAAAACATGGTGGTAAAATTGTAGATTTTTATTCTGCTTGGCAGGAAGCAAAGAAAGATTTTAAAAAGTAGTTATAAATAAAAAAAGCCCTCACACTCTTTGAGAATGCAAGGGCTAGAAAGAGTAAAGCGAAATGCTTACTCTATCTCTGCATCGATGACATCATCGTCATCTTTTTTCTTCGCTGAATCAGCACCACCTTGTGCTGCGCCACCTTCTTCTTTTTTATACATTTGCTCAGCCATTTTATGACTTGCTTCTGTTAATGCTTTTACTTTCTCTTCAATTTGCTCTTTTGTAGCATTTTCATCTTTTAGAGTTTCTTGAAGTGCTGTAATTGCCGCTGTAATTTTCTCTTTTTCAGCTGCATCAAGGTTGTCACCCATTTCGCCCATTGATTTCTCTGTTTGTGCAATCAGTGCATCCGCTTGATTTTTAAGTTCAACTAACGCTTTACGTTTTTCATCTTCAGCTTTGTGCGCCTCTGCATCTTGAACCATTTTATTGATCTCTTCTTCACTTAATCCTGAAGAACCAGAGATAGTGATTTTTTGCTCTTTACCTGTACCTTTATCACCTGCACTTACTGTTAATATACCATTTGCATCAATGTCAAATGTTACTTCAATTTGAGGCACACCACGTGGAGCTGCTGGAATATCAGTAAGTTCAAAAAGACCTAATGATTTATTATCTTTTGCAAATTCACGTTCACCTTGTACTACGTTAATAGATACAGCCGGTTGGTTGTCTTCTGCAGTTGAGAAGATTTGAGATTTTTTTACAGGAATTGTTGTTCCTTTTTCAATTACTTTTGTTGCAACACCACCAAGTGTTTCAATTCCAAGTGAAAGAGGTGTAACATCAAGTAAAAGAACATCTTTTACATCACCACTTAAAACACCACCTTGAATAGCTGCACCAGCTGCAACAACTTCATCAGGGTTTACTGATTTGTTGAGATCTTTTCCATCGAAGTAGTCAGAAACTCTTTTTTGTACCAATGGCACACGAGTTGATCCACCAACCATGATGATCTCTTTGATATCAGATTTACTTAAATCTGCATCTTTCATTGCAGTGTTAATGTGCTCCATAGTTTCATCTACAAGAGATTCAATCATAGACTCAAATTTTGCACGAGTCAGTTTTACAACCAAGTGTTGTGGCCCTGCTTCAGTCATTGTAATGAACGGTAAGTTAATTTCTGTTTCAGTTGCAGAACTTAACTCTTTTTTTGCATTTTCAGCTGCATCTTTAAGACGTTGGAGTGCCATTTTGTCATTTTTAAGATCAATTCCGTGGCTTCCTTTAAACTCTTCAGCTAACCAATCAACAATTTTGTTGTCGAAGTCATCACCACCGAGGAATGCGTTACCATCAGTTGAAAGAACCTCAAATGTACCTTCACTAATCTCAAGTGTTGTTACATCAAATGTACCACCACCAAGGTCATATACTAAAACATCTTCATCGGATTTGCTATCAAGTCCGTATGCAAGTGCTGAAGCTGTTGGCTCATTGATAATACGAAGAACATTAAGTCCTGCGATAGTACCAGCGTCTTTTGTAGCTTTACGTTGTGCATCATTGAAGTATGCAGGCACTGTAATAACTGCATCTGTTACTTTTGAGCCAAGATATGCTTCTGCATCTTCTTTTAGTTTTGTAAGAATTTTTGCTGAAATCTCTTGTGGAGTATATACTTTTCCATCAACATCAACAGCAGCCATACCATCTTTATCAACGATTTTGTATGTTACTTTGTCTTGTGCGAGTTTAGCATTCTCCTCATTCATCATAAGACCCATAATTCTTTTTACAGATGAAATTGTTTTTGCTGGGTTTGTGATAGCTTGACGTTTTGCTGGATCACCAACAAGAACCTCCCCCTTATCTGTAAACGCAACAACTGAAGGAGTTGTATTTTTTCCTTCTGCGTTTGGGATAACTTTTGCTTCACCGCCTTCATATACAGCGACACATGAGTTTGTTGTTCCTAAATCTATACCTATTACTTTTGACATATTATCTTTCCTTTAATTTTAGTTTAAAATTTAAGGGAACCTTTTTATTCCCTTTTAATACAGAATCGGGAGTAATCCCGCTTCTTACGCTAACGCTTGGTTCTCTTCGGCAGAGAGCCCACGACGCCTTGCGTCTTTGCCTCTAATTGAGGTTAAAAACTTATTTATTTTTAAAACAGTGAAAGTATATGCTATTTTAAAAATATCTTTTGCAACTTATGTTGCATTATTGCAAATTTAGTTTGCAACAACTACCATTGCTTCACGCAGTGGTCTGTCTTTATACTTATAACCACGTTGGAAAGTTTGGACAATTTGCCCACTTTCTATCTCATCGTGATCTACGCTTTGTACAGCGTTGTGTATATTTGGATCAAATGGCTCTTCGTGAGATACCATTGTAACACCATGCTTTTCAAGAGCTGTTGTGAACTGTTTGAGTGTCAGTTCAATTCCCTCTTTGAGTTTTTCTATAAGCTCTTGTGGACTTGCATCAGCATTTGCTGATTGGAGTGCCATTTCAAGAGAATCAACAACAGGGATCATATCTTTTGCAAATTTTTCATTTGCATACTCTACCGCTGTATATTTTTCACGTTCAAGTCTTTTTTTAATATTGTCAAAATCTGCATGAACACGTGCATATTTATCTTTAAATTCTTCTAATTCTTTTTTTAATTGTTCTAATTCGTCTTGTGGAGTAGATTCTTGTTGCGTCTCTTCCGTGGATGCATTAGAGCTGTCATTATCTTCACTATTTTGAAGATTTTCATTTTCTATATTTTTATCAGACATAGTATTTCTTGCTCCTTTTTTAGTAAGATAAGCGTATTATACATATTGAGCGTAACAATGTCAAGTATTTCTTTACAAAATTATATTAAAATAGTTGAGTCACTATGTATCAAGTATATTTTTTCTGGAAAATGGCTTCTTTTTTAAATCTCTTATGAAGATAATTCATGTATCATTATACAAACAAAATTGGAGAATTGTATGAAAATTTTTACTTGGCTTCTTGGGATTGTCGTAGCTTTGCTTGTAGTCGTATATATCGCTGCGTTTACAACACTTGGAAATAACACTATAAAGCCTCTTATTGAGACTGAAATTCAAAAACAGACGCATTTACCCTCACGTCTGAGTACATTTTATTTGCGTATGAGCGAATTTAGGATTGTGTTGGAGTTAAATAAAAATAATACAATAGCTCTCAACGGGACGTATTCTCTCTTTGGACAATCATTTGATGTAACTTATAATGTAAAGCTTAAAGAATTAAAAACCCTCAAGCCGCTTACCCAAACGCAGCTAGAGAGCTCTTTTTATACAGATGGATATGTAAAAGGAAATATGCAAAAAATTTCTGTTAAAGGTAGCAGTGATGTAGCGAAAAGTAACACAACCTATAATGTAGAGCTAGAAGATTTTAATCCTACTTCTATTATTGCAAAGGTAGATTCTCTTGATCTCTCTTCTTTACTCTATATGCTCAACCAAAAACAGTATGCAAAAGCAAAAGTAAATCTTGATGTGAATTTTAAAAACATTACACCGCATAAACTTGATGGTAATATAGTGTTACTTACAAAAGATGGTGCTTTAAATAGAAAAATCTTGAGAAAAGATTTTAATCTAACTATTCCTGCAACTGCGTTTGCTATGAAGCTCAATGCACAACTCAAAGGGGATACTATTGATTATAACTATGTGCTTCATTCAAATTTAGCACGTTTACATTCATTAGGTAAGGTTATTCCCCAACCATTAAAACTTGGAGTGACATATACTGTAAATGTAAAAGAGTTAGCTCTTTTGCAACCAATTACTGGTGCAGCTCTACGCGGTCCATTGCGTTTAGAGGGAAAAGTAGAAGGAACAAAAGCAAAAATGCGTGTGAGTGGTACAAGTGATATTGCTGCATCGAAAACAGATTTTTCTGCAGTGTTACATGATTTTGCTCCAGAGACGCTGCAGGCAAATATAAGAGGATTGAAAATACAAAAACTTCTCTATATGTTAAGACAACCACATTATGCAGATGCACTTTTTGATATGAATGTAAATATTACCAATGCAAGTATGCAAAACCTTCAGGGAAGTGTAACAACAAAAATTACAAAAGGTTTAGTTGATTCTCGTTATATGACAAAAGCGTATGAGTTTAATTCGACTATGCCAAGAACAACTTTTAGTGCAACAACACAGACACAGCTTCATAAAACACTTGTAAATACAAAAGTAGATTTTCTCTCCAATCTCGCCGATATACATGTGAAAAATGCGCAATTTAATTTAAAAGACAATGCTATTAAAAGTGATTATGTTGTTAAAATAGATGATTTAAATCAACTCTATTTTGTAACAAACAGACATTTAAAAGGATCTATACAAGCATACGGAGATTTTTCAAAGGCAAAAGATTTGGATTTTACAGCACACTCAAAAATAGCAGGAGGAGAACTTGATGCAAAATTGCATAATGATGATTTTCATGCAGATCTTAATGCACTGCGAACTTTAGATATTTTAGATATGTTGCTATATCCGAAAATATTTAAGGCAAATATTGATGCAGATGTGGATTATAACCTTGCAGAGGCAAAAGGTACTTTTAAAGGCTTTTTATCGCATGGTACATTTACAAAAAATAAATTACTTGATGCAGTGAAAAAGTATGCACATACTGATATGTATGTGCAAAAGTTTCAAGGTGATGTAAATGCAAATATTAAAAAAGAAAATATAGCCGCTGCGTTTGATTTACGCTCAAATAGCTCTTCACTCAAAAGTAAAAATACACGGATAAATACGCTGACAAAAAGAATCTACTCTAAAGTAGAGATCCTTGCAAATAAAAATCCACTCACCGTGACACTCCAAGGAGACATCGATGCTCCAAAAGTAACTGTTGATGCAACAAAGCTGATACAAAAAGAGGCGACAAAAGCATTGCAAAAAGAGGCAAAAAAATACCTCAAAGGTAAAGATGCACAGCAGTTACAAAAAGAGGCAACTAAACTTCTTAAAGGGTTATTTTAGACGTACATCACAAAGAGTAAGGCAAAAAGCTACCTCTTTGTTGTTTTGGAGCAGAAGACTTGTTGCCTCTTGTAGTGTTGTTCCTGTTGTAATGATGTCATCGACAAGAATAACATCTCTTTGTTTAAACTTTTTTAGTTGAAAATCTCTTGGATGTGTCTCTCTAAAAAGTTTACTTTTTCCTGAGTATGTAAGCCGGCTTCTAGCATGGAGTGCAGCATGTAGTGGTTTGATGTTGTAGGTTTTGAGTGCATTGTTTAAAATTGCTGTATGAGAGTAGCCATTTTTAATTTGGTCATCAATGGCAAGGGAACGATATTTTTCTCTGGAATGGAACTCCTGTGCAAATTTTTGAAAACTCAATTTTGCGAGGATATTGTAGATATAAAAACCAAGTTGCGTATGTTTACTAAAAAGAAGAGGTGCTATTTCACTGTATTTGTAAAAAGAGTACACAATGGTGCCATCTTGTAAAAAACGTTTGTGTAAAGAGGGCTGTAAAAGGTTTTCTTGACACTGTTTGCAAATATGTGAAAAAGAGTAGTTTTCACAAAGCAAACATTTCATATCACTGCGTTTAGTCCATCTTTAAAACAGACATAAACGCTTCTTGTGGAAGTTGTACTTTTCCTATGGATTTCATACGTTTTTTACCGGCTTTTTGTTTCTCTAAGAGTTTACGTTTACGGGTAATATCTCCACCATAACATTTTGCTGTAACATTTTTCCCCATTGATTTTACTGTTTCACGGGCAATTACTTGATTTCCAAGTGATGCTTGAACAGCTACCTCAAAGAGTTGTCGAGGAATAAGCTCTTTCATGTTTTTCACAAGTGTACGTCCACGTGAGAGTGCAGATGTTCGTGGAACAATAATACTAAGTGCATCCACAACTTCTCCAGCTACTTTTACATCAAGTTTTACAAGGTCGCCAACTTTAAATTCGGTCGGTTCATAGTCAAAAGAGGCATATCCTTTTGAAATAGATTTCAAAGTATCGTAAAAATCAACAACAATTTCATTCATAGGAATTTCATACTCCAGCATAACACGCTCTTCATTAAGGTATGTCATCTTATTTTGAATACCACGCTTGGAAACCAAGAGGTTCATGATATTTCCAAGATATTCACTAGGAGTAATTACTGTCGCTTTTACATAAGGCTCTTCAATTCTATCAATTTTTTGAATTTCTGGAAGTTCTGAAGGGTTTTGTACTGTGACCATTTCCCCATTTGTCAAGTAAACATGATAGACAACAGAAGGTGCTGTTGCAATTAAATCAAGACCAAATTCACGTTCAAGTCTCTCTTTAATTACCTCCATATGGAGCATTCCCAAAAATCCGACACGGAAACCAAATCCTAAAGCAATAGATGTTTCCGGTTCATAGGAGAGAGAAGAGTCGTTAAGTTTGAGTTTATCAAGTGCATCACGTAAATCTTCAAATTTGTCTGTATCAATAGGATACAGACCTGCAAATACAAATGGTTTTGCCGGCTCATAATCACCAACAGGTTCTGCAGTTGGCTCTTTTGCATCGGTAATTGTGTCTCCAACGCTTACCACACTGACCTCTTTAAGACCAAGTACTACTATGCCTATTTCACCACTTTCAATTGCATTTGTTTTGAGTTTTTTAAGAGGATGTGGATACATCAAATCAAGCACCTGATGCTCTTCACCATTACTCATAAGTTTAATAGTCTGATTTTTTTTGATAGAACCATCAAAAACACGTACAAGTGCAAGTGCACCAAGATATTGGTCAAACCATGAATCATAAATAATGGCTTTTGTTGGTGCCTCAGGATCGCCAACAGGGGCAGGAACGCGTTCTACAATTGCATCTATAAGTTCACGAATACCGACACCTGTTTTGGCTGAAACAAGCACAGCATCTGTAGCATCTATCCCAATACTTGTTTCAATCTCTTCTGCAACTTTGTCAGGATCTGCTGCAGGGAGGTCTATTTTATTTATGACAGGAATAAGTTCAAGGTCGTTGTCAAGTGCTAAATAGACATTTGCAATGGTTTGTGCCTCAACGCCTTGTGCGGCATCTACAATGAGTAATGCACCATCACTTGAAGCGAGCGATTTACTTACTTCATAAGAAAAATCAACGTGGCCCGGAGTGTCTATGAGATTGAGTATGTAATGTTCACCATCTTTTACATAGTCAAGCCGTACACTTTGTGCCTTAATAGTAATACCACGCTCCTGCTCAATGTCCATGGTGTCCATCATTTGTGAACTCATCTCCCGTTCACTTACAGAACCACACTCTTGTATGATTCTGTCAGCAAGAGTACTTTTACCATGGTCAATATGGGCTATGATAGAGAAATTTCTAATGTTTTTCAACGCTATTTTCCTTAATGAAAATGTTTTTATGCAAAGAGTGAATTAACACTCTCATTGTGATAAACTCTGCGAATAACTTCTGCAAAGAGTGGTGCAACAGTGAGCACTTTGATATTTTTATGCTCTTTTGTATCTAAGGTATTTGTAATGATAAGTTCATCGAGTTCCCCTTTGTCAAGGTTCTCATACGCTTTTCCACTCAGCACTCCATGTGTTGCACATGCCATTACTGAGGTAGCACCTTTGTTTTTTAGTGCCGTTGCAGCTTTTACCATTGTGCCTGCAGTATCTACCATATCATCTATCATGATGACATCTTTTCCTTCAACATCACCAATGATTCCCATTACTTCACTCTCATTTGCTTTTTCACGGCGTTTATCAACAATTACCATATCTAAGCCCATACGAGAAGCAAAGTATCTTGCACGCGCAACGCCTCCAATATCAGGAGAAGCGATAATAGGGTCTTTAAGATTTTTACTTTTAATGTACTGCTCAAATGTAACAGAGCCATAGAGGTTATCAACAGGAATATCAAAGAAACCTTGAATTTGTCCGGCATGTAAGTCAATGGTAACAACTCTGTCTATACCAGCTGTTTCATAAAGATTAGCAACAAGTTTTGCAGTAATTGGTACACGAGGAGCGGCTTTACGGTCTTGTCTTGCATATCCATAATATGGCACAACAGCAGTAATACTTGAAGCAGATGAGCGTTTGAGTGCATCAGTCATAATGAGGAGTTCCATAAGGTTGTCATTTGAGGGAGCACCTGTAGATTGGACAATAAAGACATCACGGCCACGAACACTTTCAGAAATTTGTACGGAAATTTCACCATCACTAAATTTTTTCACATCAGCTTTCGCTAATGGAACATCTAAAACACTACAAATCTCTTTTGCAAAATCAACACTTGCTGAACCAGCAAAAATTTTATAACCACGCATTGGTATTCCTTCTTGGAAAAATTAATGCGCTATTATACAAAAAGTGTTCTGAGTGTATGTTAAAGTGTTTGACACTTTTGGCAAATTCCTGAAAAAACGATGTCTATTTTATCGATTTTAAAGTGGGACTGCTCTGGAAGGTTTTTTGAGAGTGGTGTTAAATCAAGAAAGGTGTCTTCAATGGCACCACATTTGGTGCATACAAGATGAGAATGCTCTGCTTGAGCTAGTTCATAAACAGATTTTTCATTTGGAATTTTTACTTCTTGGATAAAAGAGTTTTCAAGCATTAAGTTGACATTTTTATAAATTGTAGCAAGTGAAATAGAGTTAAATTTTTTGAGCATTACTTCATAGAGCTTGTCTATATTTATATGTCCATAATTCGCCAATGTGTCTGCTATTGCCAACCTTTGTGGCGTTGCTTTTAAATGGTGTTCTCTGAGTGCATCTGTATAATTATTCATATTGGAAGTATACAATGAAAATCTTTAAAGATTGTTTTTTATATCAGTTTTTGTAATTTGATTAAGCTTGAAAACAAAATAGCACTTTTATCGTTGTGGGCACTTTTCATTTTGAGTTCACTTAAAAGAAGAAGTTCATGGAGTTGAAAATATGTTTCAGGTTTGAATTTGAGTGCAAGTGATGCTTTTTGTTCTACAACAAATCCCGGAGCAGGGTAGCCTAAAATATCTAAGGCATTTGGGGCACCATTTACTCGAATATAGATGTTAAACATATAAAGCTGTGTAATGGCAGCAGTCACTGCGTTTAGAATCCGAATCTCATCTTCTCCATGCTCTAAAAGAGTATGTAAATCCTCTTTATACTCCTGTTTTAGAAAGAGTTTTTGTATGAAATCATCAAGATTAATTTCTGCAAGACCATAGACGAGGCTATCAACATCTTTTGTTGTTATCTCTCTATCATAGACACGGAATTTATCTATTTCATTCGCTGCAAGGGCAACATCACCATTATGGATTTTTAGAAGGTGAGCAATAGTGAATTTATCAATATTGACATTTTTTTCTTGTGCGATTTGTAGAATTATATTTTGTGCCTCATACTCTTTTGGATGGAAAAAACGGACACTCATCGCTTTTGATTTTGCAAAAGTCTTTTTATTGTTATAGCTCTTATGGTCATTTCCATAGTAGGCATAGACAAAGATATTGTCAGGATTTTTATCGCAGTAGGACAGGAGTGTATCGAGTTCTTTTTTTGGAACTTTTTTTTCACTTTTAATAATGAGAATATTCCTATCACCAAAGAGGGAACCTTGTGAGAGATGTGCTTTTGCAGAGTTGAAATCATACTCATCATGATAAAAAGTTACAATGTTTGCATCTTCAATATTTGTCAGCATTTTTGTGTACATATCTATAAGAAAATGACTCTCTCCAAAAAAAACAAAAGCATTGGAAATGGTTCTGTTTTGAATGTGTTTGTCAAACTCACTTTTATACATTGACTTTCCCGACAACCTGTGCATAAATTTTAGCACGATAAATATCTACCTTCTCAATGCGTACAATAATATCATCAAAAAGGAGTACATCAGCACCTGCTATAAAATGCAAATGTGCACCAATGATTTCATCATGGAGCTCTGCTCGTAGCTCGGGGTCTGTAGCCGTCACACGGGCTTTAAACTCTTTGTTGAGGTTTTGTTGTGCCCAGCGTGCATATTTTCTTGCTTTGTACTCTGATTCTATGATGCTCGCTTCACGCTCTTTTTCACTGATTTGTGTACTTAAGGACTCAATATTTCTTAAAACATAATTTTGTTCTTGTGTATCACCTGCGTGAATCGCTTTTAAAAGACGGTGTACAATCAGGTCACTGTAGCGTCTAATAGGAGAAGTAAAATGGGTGTACTCATCAAAACCAAGTCCAAAGTGACCGACATTTACAGGAGAGTATTTCGCTTGCATTTGGGAACGGATGATAAGTGTATCTACTTCAGATTCAATTCCCATTGCTTTAGCCTGCTTTTGGATCGCTTCAATAGTCTCTTTGATGGAGTTTTTAATCTCAATTTTCATCCCAATACCTGCAAGCTCTTGATAGAGTACCTGTAATTTTGCCTGACTCGGTGGTTCATGCACACGGAACAGTCCCCGTTTATAACGTTTTGCTGCCTCTTTATTTGCAAGAAGCATACAGTCTTCAATAAGAGCGTGTGAAGGAGTCTCTTGGGAGAGTGTTGTTTTGACAAGGTTTGTATTTTCGTCAAGTTCCATGGAAATTTCAGTTGAATGGAATTCAAATCCTCTCTCTAAACGCAGCGTTTTGAGCCTGTCTGTAATTTTTTTAAGATGTGAAATCCATTGGAATATGGAACGTTCTTCTTCTGTTTTTGCTTGGAGTTTTCCTTCAAAAAAGAGGTCAATTTCTTCATACGCAAATCTTCTGTCTGAATGCATTAGTGCCTCATAAACCTCTGAATGAATGACATCAAGTGTTTTTGTGTCGAGTTTTATTTCAAATACATAGGCAAGTCTATCTTTATGGGGCTGTAATGAGCAGAGTGTTTCACTAAGCTCTCTTGGAAGCATTGGAATAGATTTATGGGGCAAATAGATAGAAAAACTTCTGTATATTGCTTCTTTGTCGAGTGCGCCAAAGGGTTTGACATACTCACTTACATCAGCAATGGCAACGTAGAGCGTACTTTTTTGTTCATCCCAGTAAATAGAATCATCAAAATCTTTTGCAGTGGATGGATCAATAGTACAAAATGTAAGATGGCGTAAATCACGTCTTTTTGGATAGTTTTTTGCATCTACTTCTTGGAAGGAACGGGCAATTTTAAGTGTCTCTTCATCAAAAGTATCATGTTTATTAAATTGGGCAAGCACAATTTTCTCATCTGATTTTGGATCTTCGATATTCCCAATGTATTCTAAAATTATACCTTCAAGGTTGTCAATTTTAAAAAGATCACCAGCTCTATACTCCGCCAATTTTTCAGCGCTCATCTCTGCACCAACAGGGTAGAGTGTTTTGAGATCAACCATTGAGTGGTGTCCCTCTTTTTCTATAATGCATCCTACACTATAGGTTTGTTCTCTGCCGACAATTTCCATAATTTTTGCGCTTGGGGTGCCTCTTTTTCCAAGAAGCCTTTTTGCAATGACAAGATCGCCCTGGGTTGCTACGCCAAGATCACCCTCTGGAATGTAAAGGTCTTTAATGTTTTCACCAATAACATGTACATAGGCAGTTCCTTTTTGTACAAGTCCAACGACACCCGCGCGGTATTTGGAATGGAATTTGTAAATGTTGTTCTTGTGTGTGATATATTTTTTTGCAAGCCACTCTTGAATAAAGTGTTGCTCTTCTTCTTCAATATCTTGCTCACTCAATCCGTGAGTGAGTCGTATAAGTAGTGATTTCAATGAGTAGGTATCGCTTATTTTATATTTTCTATTGCAGTATTGAAGCTATCCATGTCAAGTTCATATTTTTCAATGAGTGCTTTGGCTGCTTTAATACTTGCATCAGTTACCACGCCATTAATTGGAACGGCAACACGCACAACATGAAGAATTTTTGCCGGTCTTTGATCCTCAGTTGTTGCCAACTCTGGGTTTTGACAGTTACCTATAACATCAACAAGACTCTCTTCAAATTTCCACTGTTTAAATATTGTAGCACTTACTTCAGGTGTATCGACACCAACGATTTCTCTCTCAGCCGCTTCAACATCTTGAAGTGCTTTGAGTGCATCGCGGAATGCCTCCTCTTTTCCATCAGCCATAACCTGTTGTGCTATTAAAACTTTTCCAATTTCAACAAGAAAAGCAGCCGGTGATAACACACCCAAATATTTGTTTTCTTTTCGTAAACACCAAGAAGTCATGAGTGCATGTTGCTTTTTGGAAAGGTCTGAGAACATATCGTTGGTGATACCATAAGGAGAAAGATCAAGAGTAAAACTCTTTTTTACAATACTCGCAAGGGCAAATCCACGCACTGTTCCCATACCAAAAAGTCCAACAGCCTGTGAAATTGCATTAATTTCACGTGAAAAACCATACAAAGGAGAGTTTGCTGCTTTTAAAATGTCAGCTGTAAGGAGTGGATCTTTTTCTAAAATCTTTGCCATATCATTAAAAGTAGAATCTGGGTCCTTGTAAACTTCTTCAATTTGCATTGCAGATTCTGGAAGCGGTGGTAGTTGTTTTATTTTTTTGAGTATCTCTTCAGTCATACATCCCTCTTTGTTTCTATGTTGTTATGATAGTAATATCATGATTATTTTGTAATTATAGTCTCTATAGATAAATAAACACTGAATATTTACAAAAAACTGTTATTATTTTTAGTCAATAAAAGTATAAGGAACAGATAAATGCAAGATAATGCGATGCTCATACAGTTAGGATATACACCAAATGAAGCTTTGGTAGAACAGTTACAAAAGATTAAAAGTAACACAAAGGGATATGAAAAAATTTCTAAACATATTATGGATTTACATGATCATCTTAAAGTAGATAACGCTTATGTTGCTCTTTCAAATTCAAAAGAGTATTTTAAAATCAAAGTGGATTCTCCAACACCTGAGTTAGCACAAGAAGCACATGAAAAGATTGCACACTTTAGTGAAAAGTTTAAGATTAAGGTAGAAAAACTTCCAAATAAAGAAACATATTATATTATAGGTTATGAAAACTAAAGTGAAAGAGTCTTGATGGTAGAGCCAATGAGTGTAGAAGGGTATGACCTTTTGGTAGAAGAGTTCAAGTATTTGCTTGAAATTGAAAAACCAAAGGTCGCACATGAGAAACTTGTTGCAGCTGCACTTGGTGATAGAAGCGAAAATGCTGATTATCAAGCAGCAAAAGAGAAGCTGCGTTTCATAGATAAAAGACTCTTTTACCTTAATAAAATGATACAAAACTCTAAAATCATTGACCCCTCATTACACTCTCATGAAAGGGTCTCTTTTGGAAGCAAAGTAACGCTGTTAAATCTCGATACCGATGAAGAAGAGACATATGTTATTTGTGGTGTCTTAGAGAGTGAACCTGAAAATCATCTTATTTCAATACACTCTCCAATAGCAAAAGCACTTTTAGGAAAAAAAGAGACAGATGAAGTACGCATAAAACTTCCAAACGCAGTCAAAGAGTATGAAATAGAGAAAATTGAGTATGAAAATATTTTTTCTTTGAAACAAAACATCCGAACAAAAGCAGATTTTTCTTTCCATTAAAACAACTTTTACTAAGCTTTTGATATAATCCCTCTTTAAAAACCAATTTTTAGGAAACATCCGTGAGCCAACAATTAGAAAATATTGATGAACAGCTAGCCAACCATAAACTTTCACAAGAAGATTATAAACATATAAAAGAGATTTTAGGACGTGAGCCAAATCTTGTAGAACTTGGAATTTTTTCTGCTATGTGGAGTGAACACTGCTCTTATAAATCTTCTAAAATTCACTTGAAAGGTTTTCCAACAAAAGCACCTTGGGTTATTCAAGGTCCAGGGGAAAATGCTGGTGTTATTGACATTGGTGATGGGTATGCTGCTGTATTTAAAATGGAATCACACAACCATCCCTCTTTTATAGAACCATATCAAGGTGCTGCAACTGGTGTTGGTGGAATAATGCGTGATGTCTTTACAATGGGTGCTCGCCCTGTTGCAAACCTCAATGCGCTGCGTTTTGGTAATGTCCTTAACAAAGATGATATTTCAAAACACCAACGCTATTTAGTGCGTGGTGTTACTGAAGGTATTGGCGGATATGGTAACTGCATGGGAGTTCCTACAATTGGAGGTGAGACAAGTTTTGATGAGTGTTACAATGGAAATATTCTTGTAAATGCTTTTACGCTTGGAATTGCTAAAAGTGATGAAATTTTTTACGGTAAAGCAGAGGGAACCGGAAATCCTGTAATGTATGTTGGTGCAAAAACTGGTCGTGATGGTCTTGGTGGGGCTGTAATGAGTTCAGACTCTTTTACAGAAGAGAGTAAATCACTCCGTCCGACTGTACAAGTTGGTGATCCTTTTACAGAAAAACTTTTGCTTGAGGCTTGTTTGGAACTTTTTAAAACTGATCATGTCATCGGTATTCAAGATATGGGTGCTGCCGGACTTACATCATCTGCGTTTGAAATGGCAGGACGTAGTGGTTCTGGAATGATTATGCATTTAGATAAAGTACCGGCTCGTGAAGAGGGAATGACTCCATATGACTTTATGCTCTCCGAATCACAAGAGCGTATGCTTTTATGTGCAAAAAAAGGTTCAGAACAGGCAATTATAGATATTTTTGAAAAATGGGACTTGGACGCTGCCGTAGTTGGCGAAGTGACAGATACTGGAAATATGGAACTCTTTTGGCATGGTGAGAAGTGTGCTGAGGTTCCGGTTGATCCTGTAAGTGAAGAAGCGCCAGAATTAAATCGTCCTATGAAAAAGCCTGCATATCTTGATGACATTCATAAAGTAAGCATTGATGATTTTGACAGAGTTGCTAATCAAGAAGCATTTGAAAAACTTGTTCAATCTATGGAAGTGGTTGATAAATCGTGGATATATACACAGTATGACTCTATGGTACAGACAAATACAGTGAAAAAAGGCGGTATGCTTGATGCCTCAGTTATTCGTGTAAAAGAGAATAAAAAAGCACTTGCAATGAGTGCTGATTGTAATGTACGCTACTGTTATATTGACCCAAAAATGGGTGGTGCTGCAGCTGTCATCGAGAGCGGAAGAAATGTCGCTATGAGTGGGGCACGTCCTCTTGCTATTACAGATTGTCTCAACTATGGTAATCCTGAAAACCCTGAAGTAATGTGGCAGTTTGGTGAGGGATGTTTAGGAATTAAAGAAGCATGTGCTGCACTTACTACTCCGGTAATTGGTGGAAATGTTTCCCTTTATAATGAAACAAATGGTGTCTCTGTCTTCCCTACACCTTCTATTGCGACTGTTGGTGTAAATGATGATGAAAACAATGTTTTAATGTCATCATTTTCTTCACAAGGCAATGCTCTTTATTTAATAGGTGATGATAAATCAGAATTTGGTGGTTCACTCTATATGAAAGAGTTGTATGCAACTGTTGCAGGTGTTATGCCGGAGATTGACTACAAAAAAGAGCTTGCATTATGGGATCTCATTATTGAAGCAAATAAAAAACATCTTTTAGAGTGTGCAAAAGATTCAAGTAGTGGTGGTGTGGCTATTGCACTTGCAAAAATGGCTGCAACAAGTGGTCTTGGATGCGATGTTGAAGTAAGTGTCAGTGATGATAGAGATATTTTTTCTGAGAGTATGAGCCGTGCGATTGTTGAAGTGAAACCAGAAAACTGTGAAGCTTTTGAAGCAATGCTCGAAGATTCTATGAGTGTAGAAAAAATCGGAACTGTTGGTGGCGACTCTGTCCGCATTAATGATGTGGACATCTCTATGGAAAAACTGCAAGATTACTACTTTAATACCTTCAAAAGAGTTATAGAACAAGATTTATAATCTTGTTTGCTCTTTCTCAATTTACCCTTCTCTAAACTCAATTTCGATACACTTACACTAATTATTTTAAATCAAGGCTTGATATGAAAAAAAGAGCATTAGTAAGTGTTAGTGATAAAAATGGTGTAGTGGATTTTTGTAAATCATTAGTGAAAAATGGATATGAAATCATCTCTACAGGTGGAACTTTTAAACTTTTACAAGAGAGTGGCGTAGCTGCTATTGAAATTGATGAAGTCACAAAATTTCCAGAGTGTTTCGAGGGACGTGTAAAAACATTAAACCCGTATGTCCATGGTGGAATTTTACACCGTAGAGATAAGCAGTCCCATTTGGATCAGGCAAAAGAGTTAGGTGTTGAGCCGATTGATTTGGTCTGTGTTAATCTTTATCCTTTTAAAGAGACTATTAACAAAACAGATGATTTTGATGAGATTATCGAAAACATAGATATCGGTGGACCAGCAATGGTACGTAGTGCGGCAAAAAACTTTGATGCAGTATTAATCGTTACCAATGTAGAAGATTATGATGTTGTCATTGATGCTATTGAGAATGAAAAAAATACAAAAGAGTTCCGTCGTGGATTTATGATAAAAGCGTATGAACATACTGCCGCGTACGATAGCATGATTGCAAACTATATGAATGAGCGGTTTAATGAAGGCTTTGGTGAAAAACAGTTTGTAGTTGGAAATAAAGTGATGAATACCCGTTATGGTGAAAATCCACACCAAAGAGGTGCATTATATGAATTTGAAAAGCATTTTTCAAATAACTTCAAAACACTTAAGGGTGAGGCAAGTTTTAATAACCTTAATGACCTTAATGGCGCTGTGAAAATTGCCGCTGCGTTTGGTGATGATAATGCTGTATGTATCTCTAAGCATGGTAATCCATGTGGATTTGCTATTAAAGATACTCTTCTTGAAGCATATACAGAAGCATTGAAATGTGATCCTGTCTCTGCGTTTGGAGGGGTTGTTGCTGTAAATGGCACTGTTGATAAGGAACTTGCACAGAAGATGAATGAAATTTTCATAGAAGTTATTATTGCAGGGCGCATTACAGAAGAAGCTCAAGAGGTTTTTGCAGCGAAAAAACGTATTAAACTGTTTGAAATGGGAAGTGATAAACTGCTTTTAGCAAATGATACAAAAGATTTTAAACACATTGATGGTGGATTTATTTTCCAAGATGCCGACAAAGTTAAAGATGATGAAGTGAAAAATGCAAAACTTATGTCGAAAAATGCTGCAACACCACAAGAGATGAAAGATTTGGAGATTGCATATAAAGTTGCAAGTCTTACAAAATCAAACTGTGTTGTGTATGTGAAAAATGCTGCTATGGTTGCTGTTGGAATGGGTATGACAAGTCGTGTTGATGCTGCACAGTGTGCCTTGAAAAAAGCAAAAGAGATGGGACTTGATGTGACAGGTGCGGCACTTGCAAGTGAAGCCTTTTTCCCATTCCGTGACTCTATAGATGCAGCTGCTGCGGCAGGTGTAAAAAATGTAATTGAACCAGGTGGTTCCATAAGAGATGAAGAGATTATTGAAGCTGCTAATGAATTTGGCATGAGTCTCTATTTCTCAGAAGTCCGCCATTTCCTACACTAAAAAGAAACTTTATACCTCTTCAATCAAGGTTTTTATCACCTTGATTGACATCCACTCAACTTCTATGATATAATTCGCTTAAACAAATAAATATACAAAAATTATAATATATAGGATGTTAAAATGAGTAAATCGTTATATGAAACACTTGAGGTATCTCCAAACGCAAGTGAAGCAGAAATTAAAAAAGCATATAGAAAGCTAGCACGTAAGTATCACCCAGATGTAAATAAAGAGAAAGACGCAGAAGATAAGTTTAAAGAGATTAATGCTGCGTATGAAATACTGAGTGATAAAGAGAAAAAAGCACAGTATGACCAATATGGTGATAGTATGTTTGGTGGTCAAAACTTCCATGACTTCTCAAGAAGTACTGGTGGTGGACAAGCAGATCTAGATGAAATTTTACGTCAAATGTTCTCCGGTGGTGGAGGATTTGGCGGTTTTGGTGGTGGCGCATCTGGCTTTAGTTCTTCAGGATTTGGTGGAGGACAACGCTACCAAGAACCAAACTTAGATATTGAAGCAAGCGTTACTATACCATTTAGTACAGCGATACTTGGTGGTTCTCATTCAGTTTCCGTCAATGGGGACCGTTTTGATATTAAAATTCCTGCCGGTGTAAAAACTGGTGAAAAAATGAGAGTTAAAGGAAAAGGACATGCGCAAAATGGTCGAGTTGGGGACTTGTTCCTTAAAATCACTGTTGCTCCAAGTCCAGAGTATGAGAGAGAGGGTGATGATTTAGTAAAAACTATAGACATTCCTCTTTATGCTGCTCTCTTTGGTGACAAGGTTGCTGTGAAAACCTTGGAAAAAGAGATTAAACTTAAAATTCCAAAAAATACGAAGAATGGGCAAAGATTCCGTGTCAAAGGGATGGGAGCAATGAATCGTAAAACAAAAACACGGGGTGATTTGTATTTAAAAGCAAACATTATTTTACCAGATGTTGACACTCTCGATACGGAATTAGTTGAGATGATGAAAGAGAAATTACCAAAGAGTATCTAAAAGGAGACTACAATGCATACATATGATGAACCGGTATATCTTATTAGTATTGTTGCAAAAATTTTGGATATTCATCCGCAAACTTTGCGCCAATATGAAAGAGAAAACCTTATAACCCCTTCACGTTCTGATGGGCGTATTCGTCTTTATTCTCAACGAGATATAGATAGGATTAAACTTATACTGCGTTTGACAAGAGAACTTGGTGTTAATCTTGCTGGTGTTGATATTATTTTGAATTTGAAAAAGACAATTGATTCAATGGAGCGGGAGATTGCAGACTTGCGTCATGAAGTGCAAGTGGCAAATAATAAACACTCCGTTGCACCAGAAAAGTCTCTTGTATCAAAAAGAAGTGTGTATGAAATGGTGGTTTTTAAAGATTAAAAGAGTTTTTTACTCTTGTAATCTTTCTATTTTAACGCCAATTTTTTCGAGTTTCTTCTCGAGTGCCTCGTATCCTCTGTCGAGGTGGTAGATTCTATGTATATTTGTCTCATTTTCAGCTACAAGTGCAGCTAAAACAAGTGCGCTTGAGGCCCGCAAATCTGTTGCCATAACATCTGTTCCACTCAGAGGTGTCTTGCCATTAATTGTGGCTGTATGGCCATTGAGCGTAATGTCAGCACCCATACGTTGGAGTTCACTGACATGCATAAATCTATTTTCAAAGAGTTTTTCTTCTATGATTGAAACACCTTCTGCTTGCGTGGCAAGTGCTACAAATTGGGCTTGCATATCTGTTGGAAATGCAGGGTATTCTTGTGTTACAATCTTTACAGGTTTGAGTTGTGGGGTAGGATGGATTGTAATGCTTGTTGGTGTAATTGTAAAACTATTTCCCATCTCTTCAAGTTTTGAAAGTACTGCACCAAGGTGTTTTGGCTCGGCATTTGTTAAGGTAATTTCTGAGTTTGTTATAGCACCCACGCAGAGGTAAGTACCTGCTTCAATTCTATCTGGAATGATACGAAAATCTTTTATATCTAAAAGAGTGCCATCTGTTCCATGAATCTCAAGGATTGCTGTACCTATTCCTTTAATGGTTACTCCACTTGCTGCAAGAATTTCACACAACTGGACAACCTCTGGTTCTCTTGCTGCGTTTGTGATGGTTGTAATGCCTCTTGCAAGTGTTGCCGCCATAACAATATTTGCTGTTCCTGTGACGGTTATTTTGTCAAAAATAATTTCACATCCCTTTAAGCCATTTGGTGCGGAAGCTTGAATATAGCCTGCTTTGATGTCTATTTGAGCGCCCATTTGTTCAAGGGCTTTAAGGTGCAGGTCAATTGGTCTTTGACCAATGGCACATCCTCCGGGTAAGGAGACTGCACAATGTCCAAAACGTGCGAGGATTGGTCCTAAAACCAAGATGGAAGCGCGCATTGTTTTGACAATGTCATAGGTCGCTGTTGTTTCATTTATGGTGGAAGTATCAACTTGTACACTTTTGTCGTGAAAGTCACATGACGCACCAAGTTTTACAAGCAGTTTTAGGAGTGTTTTTATATCTACAACATCAGGAAGATTGTTAATACTCAGGGGATTTTTAGCTAATATAGTCATTGCAATAAGTGGTAGTGATGCATTTTTTGCACCGGAGATTTCTATCTCGCCTTGTAATTTTTGTGCCGGGTATATCTTTAGGTAATCCATAAGTCTCTTTATATATAATAAAATAATTTAAATATTATACCTAATTTTGATATACTTTTAT
>CAYRVR010000012.1:0-28978 GCA_964427835.1 uncultured Sulfurimonas sp.
TCTACAGACTTTTTAGTTTTATTAATGATGACTATGATCTTTAGTGAATTTCATTATCACTGGACAAAAAAAATTAAAGAGTTAGAAGTAGAAGCAAATTATAAGACAACAAAACTCAATGAACTTTCAAAAGCATTCTATACACTTAAAATTTCTCATGATCAGTTAGAAAAAAATTATGTCGTCAAACCGATGAGTATTCGTAGCGCTATTGAGAGTATTCTCACAGAAAGTATAGAAAAGGCGACACTCCAGAACAATGAACTCATAGATGATTTTTACACAAAATTCCTTTTTTTGCTTGAAAAATCATTTAGTGTCCATAGTGCACTCATTGTACACAGACATGCAGGATCTGAAAAAGAGATGCTCTCAACTACTAATGCAACCATTACATATAGCAGTTTATGTGAAAAATATGCTTTAGATGAAGTACTCACTTCTTATCTATGTAATCGAGCACTCAACTTTAAACAACCTATTTATATTAGCGATGCTACAGGCGAACCAACGCTCAACACAGAAGAAGAGTCTCAATTTCTTGTTGCAATACCTTTTGTACTTGATGCCCACGTTCATTCGGTGCTTCTTGTAGATCAAATGCCTTTTATGGCTTTTAACAAAGAAAACCTTACTTCTATCTCTTTACTTCTCGAATATTTTTCTCTTTCCCTATTGGAAACACTTCATAAAGAAGACCACTATAAAATCAGTACCATTGAGGACCAAAAGTTCACCTATGAATATAACCGTTTACGCTATATTTATGATAAATATGGTGTAAACTCCACTCTTATGGTACTAAAGATGGAGAGTGAATTACAAACACTTAAAGTGAATGAAAAAATAGAAACTATGCTCCGTGCTTTAGATATGGTAGTTGTAAGTAAGTCTGGGAAATTTCACTATATAATTATACTCTTTTCCTTAAGTGATAGTTCTTCTGCTTTAGGGTTTTTAAAGAGACTTAAACACAATATAGAGTACGAAAAAGATAAGAAATTTGAGACAATGCATTTTACTATAAATCAACTTACACTCATAAATAAATATATCGAAGATGATTATAATGACTAGCCCATTTATTTTCTACGAAAACCATTTTCTTCCACTTATAGTACTTCATATCATTCTTTCACTTCTAGTCTCTTTGGCTATATCTTTTTATGCACTCAAACGATTTAAAAAATCATGTAAAACGCTTAATTTGCAAGATGAAGAAAGACTACAAAATATAGAAGATAAAGGATGGTTTTTTAAACTGCTTTTTAAAGCCTCTCTTCATAAAAACAATCAACTAGCAATTTTTATTTTTAGTTTTCTTTTTAATCTTAGTGTTCCATTTTTGGGATACTTTTTTACTGTTTGGATCTTTTGGTACATGGTAAATGTCAAATATGAAGAAAAAATTGTTGATACAAATATTTTAGATCTAGAGGAGTTCCAAGAATCATTTTTTGAGGTACAACGACTCTTTGGTGAGGGCTCAATGATCAATATTATGAATAATGAATACATTCCAAAATCTAAAAAATTAAAAGCCCTTGCTGCCCTTAGTGCAAGTAATTCACCTGTAAGCTTACATGTGATTAGACAGACCCTATCGAGTAAAGATGATGAAATTCGTATGTTTGGCTATGCCATAATCAACAAAGCAGAAAAAGAGATAAATGCTGATATAAATAAAAATCTTGCAATTATCTCCAAAGAGGTTGCAAAAGGAGACATGAAAGATAAAGAACGTATTGCTTATGCTTCAAAAGAGTTAGCACAACTCTATTGGGAAATGGTATATACTGAACTTGTCCATGAAAGTTTAAAAATGAATTTTTTAAATTCAGTCACTGCCTATATAGAAGTTGCTAAAGAGTACTTCATTCCAAAACTCGATGCAATTGTTAAGAATATAGAAAAATACGAAGATCAAGATGTAGAATCAAATCAGCTTGATCGTCTTAGAAAAGAACGTAAAAAACTAGAGCATACATATGCTATTTGCGCCTCTTTATTTACACTGATGGGAAGAGTCTACATACATAAAAAAGAGTATGAACAGGCAAAAGCAGAACTGACTGTTGCAAAAGAACTCTTACCGGAACATTCTACTTTTGTTATTCCTTATTTAGCTGAACTCTATTTTATTACCAAACACTACCGTATTGTCCACTCACTTTTACAACAAGCAGAGGGAATTGAGTATAATGCAAAACTCTATCCAATTGCACAACAATGGAATGTAGCATCATGAAAGAAATATTTCCAACAAGTGAAAGTGTTGATATTATGCTCTTTTCTGAAGGAACATATCCGTATGTAAAAGGAGGTGTATCAAGTTGGATTTTACAACTTATGAAAGGGTTACCCGAATTCACATTTGGCGTTTGCTTTATTGGGGCTACTCCTTATCTTGATGGTGAAGAGATGCAGATCAACTATGAGTTTCCACCAAATTTAAAACATCTTGAAGTACACTATCTCTTTGATGATACTGACACAGAAATGCCAAAACCAAAACGACGCAAAGGAAATAAAAAGGGATTTGAAGCAATTGCAAAGCTCTACGCTTCTTTTGAACAAAACAGTGATACAATTCCTGAAATACTGCAAAAACTTGATTTTTATACAAATGAAGTCACATTTGATGATTTCCTCCACTCAGAGCTTGCGTGGGAATTTTTAACAAATATATACTCAAAAAATTGTCCTGATATTCCTTTCATAGACTACTTTTGGACACTACGTAATATCCATAAACCCATCTGGACACTAGCAAATATCATCAAAGGACTTCCTCAAACAAAAATTTATCACTCTCCTTCAACGGGATATGCAGGGTTTATCGGTGCACTGAGTTCTTACACTACACAACGGCCTTTTTTCCTCACGGAACATGGTATTTACACACGAGAGAGAAAAATTGATATGCTTTCTGCTGACTGGATAGAATTTAAAAAACCTGCACTATTGCAACAGCCACAGGAGTACAACTACATTAAAAAAATGTGGATAAGCTTTTTTGATAAAATTGGACTTTTTTGCTATCATCGTTCAAATCATATCCTCTCTCTCTTTAGTGGGGCACAAAAAATACAAATTAATTTTGGAGCACCTATTCAAAGGACAATGGTCATTCCAAATGGAGTAGATGTTGATGGACTGATGCAAACCATGAAAGATAGACAAAAAATACCAAAACCAATTATTACTCTCATTGGGCGTGTTGTTCCTATTAAAGATGTCAAAACATTTATACGGGCAATTAAAATTGCTTCACAAACCATTCCAAATATTGAGGGATGGATAGTCGGCGCAGTGGATGAGGATAGAGAATATGTACAAGAGTGTCAACAGATGGCTTTTGCTCTTGACTTAAAAGGATCTATACAACGTTTCGAAGGTAACAAAAGTAAACTCTCCTTTGAAGAGTTAGAAAAGAGTGAAGATAAAATCAAATTTTTTGGACATAGCGATATAAAAAAAATTCTTCCAAAATCAGCGTTGCAGACACTCTCCTCTATCAGTGAAGGAATGCCTTTGGTGATTTTAGAAGGCTTTGCTGCAGGAGTTCCCTGTGTAGCTACAGATGTAGGAAGTTGTCGTGACCTTATAGAGGGTGGCTTAAATGAGGAAGATAAATCAATAGGAAATGCCGGAGCGGTAACAGGCATAGCAAACCCAGGTGCTCTTGCCAAAGAGTATATTCACTTTTTAGATTTTAGCAATGGTGCATGGCAGGCAGCACAAGCAGCAGGACTCCAAAGAGTACAAAAATATTATAGACAGGAGATGTTTTTAAATCAATATAGAAAACTCTATGAAGAAGCATTACCCCTTACTTGGGATGAACTCAACAATAAAGTGGAGAACAACTAATGGCTGGTATAGGTTTTGAGCTAAAAAAGATTCTCAAAGAAGACAGACTTTTGTCTCTTGCAAAAGTATATGGCTACTCTGCTATTTTAAGTTCAGGTCCATGGGTAGTCTCTATTGTTGCAATTTTACTCGTTGGTTTTATTAATCTTGCCAACTATGGAGCCGATAGTGATGTCTATAGATTTCAGGTTGTAGTCACCTACGCCATCGCACTCGCCTCAAGTCTTATCATTACGGGGATAGTCCAACTTCCCTTGACGCGCTATATAGCAGACCTTATTTTTAATCATAGAGAAGATGAAATTTTACCTGCTTATTTTGGAGCACTTGCACTTGCTTGGATGTTAGGTCTTCCGCTTGTTATACCCTTTTATATGTGGGTATTTGAAGGACAAAGTGCCCTTTTTATTGTAGGTGTTGTTGCTACATTTTTAGTGCTGTGTGGAGTATGGATATCAAGCATTTTAGCAGCAAGTCTAAAATACTACAATGGTGTCGTCTGGGCCTATTTTATCTCCTATGCACTTATTGTCTTTGTCTCTATCTATAGTGGAGATACCATTGAAAAACTCATCTATATCTTTTTTATCGGCAATGCTTTTTTACTTGTCATCCTTATGACACTGATTATTAAAAGTTACAACTCTACTATCTTTTTTAAAATTGATTTCTTCTTAGCAAAAAACTTTTACTGGAGTCTTGCTATTGCCGGTCTTACATATAATCTCGGAGCATGGGTTGATAAATTTATTTTTTGGTACCATCCCGCAACAGGATATGCTGTTATAGGACGTCTACATGCTTCAGTTGTATATGATTTACCCATATTTTTAGCCTACCTTTCAATTATCCCCGGTATGGCTATCTTTTTTTACAGACTCGAGGCAGATTTTTCAGAAAAATATGATCTCTACTACAATGCTGTTCGTAATGGGGGAACACTCAAAACAATTCGTACATATAGAGATGATATGGTCTATGTTATACGTCATGCACTCCATGAAATTATTGCCATACAGGGAATTGTAGACATCATTCTCTTTTTAAGTGCACCCTACTTTTTTCACTATCTACATATTCCTCAACTCTATCTTGGTCTTCTTTACATTTTAACTATAGGTGCAATGTTACAACTTGCTTTCATGTCCGTACTAGCAATTCTCTACTATCTTGATAGAAAAATAGTTGCCATGTGGTTAAGTATTGCCTTTTTTCTCCTCAATGCACTCTTAACTTTTATCTCAATTGATATGGGACCGGCAATGTTTGGCTATGGCTACACGATCTCCCTTCTCATTGTATTTACAGCAAGTGTAATATTTATACGAAAAGAATTAGAAAGGTTAAATTATGAAACATTTATGTTGCAGTAAGTATATCCTCTTATTACTCCTCTTTTGCAGTGCTGCGTTTGGAGCCTTAAGTGATAAAAGCGCAATTGTCTACTATGGGAAAAATATATCATATCCCATGGTTGGCATTCATGACTATATCATTGTCCAGCCTACACATACAAATACAACTACACATGGATTCAAAGTCTATAAAGAGAAGCTCTATGCTTATGTAAGTATTGGTGAAATAGACAAAGGTATAAAAGAGTTCCAAAAGGTCAAAAAAGAGTGGATTCTTGGTCACAATAAAGCATGGAAGTCATATGTTTTAGATCTTACAAATCCCCAATATAAGCAATTTCTCTTTCATGATATTATAGAACCACAAATGCAACGTGGCTTTAAAAATTTTTTCTTTGATACCCTTGATTCGTATCAACTCGTCTGTAAAACAAAAGAGCAAAAGGAAAAAAGTGAAGCAGCACTTGTCGATATTATCCAAACATTTCATAAAAGGTACCCTCACTCAAAACTGATTATAAACAGAGGCTTTGAAATTATCGATAAAGTACATAATGCTATAAACGCAGTCCTTTTTGAATCATATTACCATGGTATAGGAGGGAAGGATTTATCTTATAAAAATGTAAATAAAAACGACAGAGAGTGGCTTGATACTTATCTTAAGAAAATACGACACTATAAACTTGATGTTATTTGTGTAGATTACCTTCCCTTGGAACAACTCAATTCAAAAGAAGCTGTTCGTACTATTCATAAACTTCAAAATAAAGGCTTTATTCCATACATAGGCACAAGAGATCTCAACGTGTATGGAAAATCTTCAAAAAATCCTATCAAGCGCGAAATCCTTACACTCATTGATGAAAGCCAACACGATAGAATTTTCCTCTCAGCCCACCAACATGGAGCGCTCCCTCTTGAATACCAAGGCTATATTCAAAAACTCTATGACATTAGTAAACATAGACTACCTTCAATGGAGGCTATGCAACGCTATGCAGGAGTAGTTATCTGGTTTTCAAAAGAGTATAAAGAACCTGAAAAACTTATAGAATGGATTTTGCAATTGCAAAAATATAATATAAAAGTTGCTATAGTTTCTTCTCTTCCTTTACCACTCAATGAGTCCTTAGAGAAACTTTCTATTAAGGTCAATCCATCCAATAATACTACACTACAAAAAAATAAAAAAATAAAAAAAAGCCCACTTATAGGGTATGAGATTGATCCATCACTCAATGATAATGACAGTTTTATAGATATCACACAAGGAGAACCACTCTTTAGTATTACAAATAAAGCCGACATAAGAACAACCTATGCAGCATTCATGCCTTGGGGTGGTTTTGCACTTAGCAATGGCTTTATGCAAGAATTTGGAGATGACAATCTATGGGTCATCAATCCCTTTAAATTTTTTACGCAGGCACTCCATCTCAAAAAAATTATTGTCCCTGATGTTACTACAGAAAAGGGCAAAAGAATTCTTTTTTCTCATGTTGATGGTGATGGGATTATGAATAGAGTAGAATGGAATCCAAAACTCTTTTCAGGAAATACACTCTACAGCGATATTTTCACACACTACCATATTCCTATCTCTGTCTCTATCATTGGTGCAGAAGTCGATGATAATGGGCTCTATCCAAAAATAGCTCCACAACTGCAAAAAATAGTCAAAAAAATCTATAAACTTCCAAATATCGAACCTGCAACACACACCTTTACCCATCCATTTTTTTGGAATAAAATCCACAATGGTGACTTGGATCCAAAATATAGACTTAAACCAAAAGGCTATCACTTCTCTCTTGAGAATGAAACCAAAGGTATGCTTGATGAAATTAATGTCAAATACCTTCCAAAAAACAAATATCCAAAAGCTAAAACAGTTTTTTGGAGTGGCGACTGTGCACCTACTGAAATGGTTTTACAATACGTATATAAAAACAACTTACTCAACATTAATGGTGGTGACACCTACATAACAAATGCACATCCTTGGCTCTCCTATATAGCCCCTCTAGGATTAGAAAGAGGGGAGTTTTATCAGGTCTATACAGGTGCACAAAATGAAAATATCTATACGAATGAGTGGCTTGGTCCATTTTGGGGATTTAAAAAAGTTGTCCAAACATTTAAACTAACAGAAAAACCAAGACGACTTAAACCAATAGATATTTACTATCACCTCTACTCTGGTTCCAAACGTGCCTCTCTTAATGCACTCCATTATGTATATGACTGGGCTTTAAAACAAGATGTCTTTCCTATGTTTACATCACTCTATATTCCTAAAGTCATGGATTACTACACAGTCTCTATGGCACAAGATAAAAACAAATATTTTGTAGCGGGTATGCATAATTTAAAAACACTCCGCTTTGATACATCTTCACTCTTTGTAGATATGAATAGTTCTACCAATTTATTGGGCTTTAAAAGAGAGGTGCATAAAACTTATATTCATTTAGGTAAGCAAAATGAAGCAATCATCCAATTTACGCAAAAAGCACATAACTATAACGGTTACCTTATAAGCACAAACGCAACTGTACTCAAAAGTGACTTTTACAAAAATGGTTTTCGTATGGAATTACAATCTTATCTTCCAATCGAATTAGAACTCAACATTGCAAAAAACTGTACATTGCGTGCTACGCAAGGTGAACGATCACTCACACAAGAAGATGATACTATCTCTTTAAAGTATAAAAACAAAAAAAGGGTTCAATTTAATGTCATATGCAAATAATAAAAAACTCTATGTGGCAACATATAAAGAAATTATTATCGGTTTTATTGTCTTTTGCATCATTTTAGTTGTACTCTATCCAAAAGATACACTCACAAAACAAGTACTTGCAGAATCCTCAAACTATGATTTAAGTGTAATATATCTAGAAAATATGCTTAAAAGCGATCCATCAAATGAACAACTTATGCTCTCTCTGGCACAACAGGCCATCAAAGCAAACAAAAAGTACCTTGCCTATAAACTCTTAAAAATTTTAAAAAAATCAAAAGATGTCAATATTAAAAAAAGTACCTATCTCCTAAGTTACCAAATAGCAAAAGAAGACTACTTTTACCTCAAAAAAGAGAAAAAGAGAGATCTCCTTCAACAAAAATACAAAGAGTTACAAACACTTTTTAAAACTATCATCGCAAAAAGGTTCTACACTAAAGAATCTGTAGCTAAACTCTATAAAGAGAGTTCTTTTCTGCACGATACAAAAAATGGATATTTTTTACTTCAAAAACTTTTACAAAAAGATCCAAATAATATAAAACTACTAAGTGATGCCTACTATCTCTCTTCTAAACTCCATAAATATGATGAAAGTATCTCATATCTGCAACACTTAACGCTATTAGATAAACCGCATCAAAACAGATGGCTAGATGCACAATACTACTTACTCATAAACTATTTTCCATACAAAGAGGCCCAACAATTTTTAATTCTTCATGCAAAAAACTCTCCAATATGGGAAAAAAGATTAATTGATTTTTATATTGCTCACAAACAGTATAAAAAAGCAGCACAACTTTACATGAATGATTTTCATCATACAACAGACCCCAAAGAACAACTCCACTTATGGTTCAAAGCCATACAGACACTCCAAGCCGGAGTTCTGTTAAAAGATGCAGTCCAATTAGGTTCACGTTATGAAAATTACTTTTTTCAAGAGAAAAAAGCACGAGTAATGTTGTTAAAACTTTATATTTCTGCAAATGATTTACACAAAGCTAATAGGCTTTCTCAAAAAATACTAAAGATAAAGAGGTAAACTGGTATGCGTTTTTTTATAACTCTCTTTGTACTCTCTTTTGTACTCTATGCAAAAAATTTACAAACTTGCTATACTGTACAACTCCAAAGTGCTCCCTACTCCACAAAAAACCTACAAAAACTTTCAAATAGCAAGTATCCCACAGAATGTACTCTTATGCGAATATCTAATGCATTAACACTACGATGTGGATGTTATGAGGGGTATACAAAGGCAAAAGAAAAACTTCCAAAGTATAAAAAACAATACAAATATGCTTATATAGCGACAAGTTATAAATATAGATTTAACAAAAATGCACCAAGCCAGAAATCCCTTACAACACAATCGACGCAAGCTTACAACAGTGATGAAGAGTTAAAATTGATGCTACAGGCATTTTTATATTCAAATGATTTAGAACATGCATATAAAACCGCAAAAATAGGCTATAGACGCCATCCACACTCTTATTACTGGAACCAAAAAATGGCAGAAGTATGCAGATGGAGTGGACGGGGAATAGAGGCACTTCCCTACATGAAATTTCTCTATGCTAAACGCAGCGATAGTAAACTTGCTGATGAAATCATCAAATATGGTTTAGGTGCCTATCAGTATGAAGAAATTAAAGATTTAGTTACACAAGAAGCACAAAAAAATCCTACCAATAAAAATATAGAACGTATGGTTTATGTCTATACTGCCATTGGTGAACCCGATACTGCAGCAAAACTCCTTGAAACATTTTACAAACATAATCCAAACAAAATACAATATCTTGACAGAGCACTGCAAATCTACATGGAGATGGAAGATCTTGAGGCTGTAAAAAGAATTATTGCATACATTCAAAAGAAAAAACTCTATGATGCCAAAAACGTACAGTATATTACTTACTACTACTACTCAAAAGCTGATATACAAAAAGCTTATCAGGCAGCGAGTCAGCCTGAGCTCGCAAATCACTACAATAAAAAGAATCTCCAACTTATAAGCGATTTAGGATGGTATTTACAGGATGTAACAAATGCTGCACATGCCTCTTTAGAACTCATTAAACATAATGATGGACGCCTTGTTGATTATGAAAGAGTAATTTCCTACAATAGAGACTCAAATAAAGATTTAGCATCGCATTTTGCACTCCAAGCATATGAAAAGTTTCATCTTACCTATCTTTTTTATCTCTTTGCAAACGAGCTCATTGCACAGGGAGATATGCCAAAGCTTGTACATATTATGGATACAATAGATAAAAATAAACATCCTGCACTCAAAAAAGAAGCTGCGTATTGGCTCTTAAAAGCGCGTGTTGCACACTACAAGAAAAAGAATGCTCTTGCAAAAAAAGCACTCTTTAAAGCTATAGCCTTAAGCCCCGATTCACTTGAAATTCGTTTTACTGTACTGAGTCTCTTTCAAGAGTATGGTATGTCTAGTGCGCTGCACCAAGCCTTAACTTCGCTTATAACCAATCCCAACATTACACCAGAGTTTTACTTTCCTTTGGCCTCTTTTTCCTATGCAACACATGATGTTAATCTTGCTAACTACTATGCACAGCGACTCCTGCAAACAAATAATCCTGCTATAAAAAGTTATGAATTCCAATTTTTACTTGCAGATATTTATAAGGCACAAAACAATCCAAATGCTGCAAAACAAATCCTTAATGCCATAGAAACCAAACTGAAAAATGATCTGAAAAAAGATCCATCTCTTACAAAAACAGACGCATATTTAAATAAACAACTGCGCATTTCCTTAGACCTCAGAGGTGGTGATGATTTCGAAAAAGCACTACGCGAGGCAAAACCATACCTGACAAAAGAGCACTATAATGATCTTGCCTACTCTTTCGCCCTTAAGAACAACGCACAAGAACAAGCACACTCTCTCTATTTACATATGCAGCACAAACCACTATGGATGGAGTTTTCCAATGCAGTTTTAGAACAAGACCACACAACAATAGAAAATTTACTCTTAGCCTATCTGCATATATTACCAATTGGCGATGCCTCTACTGCAGCTCAAAATGATGGACAGATCTCTTTAGCACAATCTTTATCTTATACAGCACTCAATCATAATGATGCAAACCAAAATGCCTATATATCTCTGCTGAGCCTTGATAAAACAAGAGCCGACGCAACAGATGTAAAACTCTCTTACTATAATCGTGATCCACTCTTAAGAAAATATGTAGCCATAAACAGTAGTAATTACCTTGCAAGAGGCTACTACCTTCTCAGTAATCTTCACTACTACAAAAATAGCGATTTAAACAAAAATATTTTACGACAAATTCCCGATGATACTTTCGAATTCAACATAGGGGTGAAAAAACAATTTGATAAAGCAAATATAAACTTGTTTATGGGTTATGCAAACAGTATGGACGCTTACGTAGTTGCTTCCCTTTTTGGGGATTACCAATTGACACAAAGACTTAATATTGGTGGAGGAATCTATAAAAATATTCAAAGTGATGAATCTTCAGTGCTTCTCCTTGGTGGGAAAAAAGATATGATTGAAGCAAAAGCCAGCTATGCTATTCTCAACTCCACTGCCATTGATATGTTGTATGAGCACAATCGATATACATCACAAGATAACCACTATATAGGCTCTTCAGAGTATGCAAAATTCAATCTAGGGCATCAAATACGTAATGGCTATCCCGATATGCGGCTCTCGCTCTTTAGTGATATTGCCATCTATAATGCAGACAACACTTCAAGAGGTCTTTTAGAGAATGTACAAGTGCAGGGAGCACAAATACTGCCAAATAACTTTATGGATGTTGGTGTCAATTTTGCCTATGGTATGCAAAACAGTGATATTTATACACGAGTGTGGAGACCCTATTTTGAAATCAATAGCTACTATAACACAGACCTTGCTGCGTTTAGCTATGGGTTTAATGCAGGATATGGAGGTAAAGTCTATTCTCAAGACCACCTCATCTTAGGAACAAGCTACACAAACTCCGTCAACGGGATCGGCGGAAGTATATTTGAGCTCTTTTTAAAGTACAAATTCCTTTATACTCACTAAAAAGAGTTACTCTCTGTAACCATTTGGATTTGCTGACTGCCATTTCCATGTATCTGCACACATTTCATCAATGCCATGGGTCGCTTCCCAACCAAGTTGCTCTTTGGCATAACTTGGATCAGCATAGCATTTTGCAATGTCACCTGCACGTCGTGGTGCAATTTCATAAGGTACTTTTTTTCCTGATGCCTTTTCAAAAGCTTTTACCATATCTAATACAGAGTAGCCCTTTCCTGTTCCAAGATTAACTGTTAAAACATCTTGCAAAGATGCAATTTTATGGAGTGCTTTTACATGCCCCTGTGCCAAATCAACAACATGAATATAGTCTCTTACTCCTGTTCCATCTTTGGTATCATAATCACCGCCAAAAACACTGAGTTTTTCACGTTTGCCTACAGCCACCTGTGAGATAAAAGGCATAAGATTATTTGGAATACCATTTGGATCTTCCCCTATCATACCAGATTCGTGCGCACCTACAGGATTGAAGTAGCGTAGCAACACAATTTTCCATGCATGGTCTGAAACAAAAACATCACGGAGTATTTCTTCAATAAAAAGCTTGCTTCTTCCATAAGGATTTGTAGCACTCAATGGAAAGTCCTCTTTTATAGGTGTTGTATGAGGATCGCCATACACCGTTGCAGAGGAACTAAAAACTATCTTTTTACAATTGTTTTTTTGCATCACTTCGCACAAAACAACAGTACCCGAAACATTATTATCATAATACTCCAAAGGTTTTTCTACGGACTCACCCACAGCTTTTAATCCTGCAAAATGGATAACAGAGTCTATATCATACCTATCAAAAACACTTTGCAGGGCATTCGCATCACGAATATCTCCTTTTACAAACTTTACCTCTTTGCCTATAATCTTTTCAACACGACGCAAAGCTTCCTGTGAAGAGTTGCATAAATTATCATAAACTACAAAATCAAATCCTGCCTTATCAAGTTCAATACACGTATGTGTTCCAATATAGCCTGCTCCACCCGTTACAAGTACCATCTTTAACCACCTATTTAGTTTCTTAGAGTTATTATACTCTTTCATTCGTTTAAGGAAGTTTAGTTGAAAAACATTATAAAAGAACCATTACTGCATTTTCTTGTTTTAGGTGCACTCCTTTACATTTTTTACACGCTAAACGCAACAGACACCCAACCAAAGGATGTAATGCAAAAAGCAACAATAACACTCAATAAAAACAACATTGAGCAACTACAAAAAGAGTTTACACAAACCTTTCATAGATCTCCTTCACCCCAAATGATGCAGCTCTTAATAAAAAACGAAATTCAAAAAGAGATACTCCTTCATGAAGCCTATAAACTGAAGCTCTACAAAGAAGACAAAGCCATACAAAAACTCCTTCTACAAAAAATGCACTTTATTCTAAACGCAGCGACTAAACCAAAAGAACCAAGCGAAGAACAGCTCCATAACTACTACACAAAACATATAAAAGAATTTTCTCAACGGGAAAATATCTCTTTTTATGCCATAAATTTCACCTCACTTACAAAAGAGGCTCAAAAAAAATTTTATACACTTGTAAAAGAGACAAGCAATTTCCATGATTTCAAATACTATAAACAACGAACACCCCAAGAGATACGCAAAGAGTTTGGTACCTACTTCTTACAAAAAATTCTACAACTCCCAAAACAAACCCTCTCTCATGCGATTGCAACAAAAAATGGCATAGCCTTTGTCTATATCACAGACTATAACACCACTACGCCCTATAGTTTTGATGCTGTGCAAGAGCGCGTTTATAAGGATTATCTCCAAGAGAAAAAACATTTACTCTTGCAAAAACTCCTCGCAACATTTAAAAAATCCTATACTGTTATAGTGCAACCATAATGCGATTACTTTTACTTTTTCTCTTTCCTTTAATGCTGTTTGCCCATCAATCAGGGCTCTCTTACATAAAACTTTATGAGCATTCCAATCATAAAGTATCTGTAACCTACAAAATGCCGCTACAAGACTTATATGCAAATCCTATTCATATTAACTATCCCCAAAACTGTGTAAAAATATCGCAACTACCTCAAGCTATCGCAAAGGGCTATGTTATTTCACAATATACTCTCAATTGTTCTCCTTCGGGACTCTTTGGCAAACGCATTTGGATAGATGGTCTTGTCAAACAAAACAGAGGAATTCTCATTGAGTATAAGAGTAAAAATCATACACAAAACACACTTTTAAGAGCAGAGACACCTTTTATTCTCATAAATGCCAAAAGTACAAAATTTTCTCTTTTTCTCAGTTATGTAGAGCTCGGAATCCATCATATTCTCTCCGGTTATGACCATCTTCTTTTTGTGCTCTGCCTGCTTTTACTTGCTAAAAATTTAAAATCTTTACTATTAGCAGTCACTGCGTTTACTCTAGCACACTCCATTACTCTTGCATTTGCTATGCTAGGTCTTGTCAATCTTCCTGTTGCGTTTATAGAAGCTATGATAGCCTTAAGTATCCTCTTTTTAGCAAAAGAGCTTGCTGAGACAAATGCCAATACACTTACAAAGCGACATTTAGAGTATATTGCCTTTATTTTTGGGCTCTTACATGGATTTGGTTTTTCTAATGTATTAAAAAGTATAGGATTAGCAAAAGGAAATCTTTTACTCTCACTTTTTTCATTTAACTTAGGAATAGAAATCGGACAGATTCTCTTTATAGGAGTTGTAAGTATCAGTTATTTCTTTCTCAAAAAAGTCATTAAAAGACCTCTCTCAGAACTGAAAATATATGTCGCTTATTTTGTAGGGGCACTCTCTGCATTTTGGTTTATACAAAGAGTGCTGCATTTTTAAAAGGCTCTAAGGAGCAACATTCATTGCAAGTTGTGCCATTTTTTGCATATATTTATCGACACTTTCACCTGCATCAAGAACTTTTTGCAGTTCATTTATAAAGTACTCTTTTGTTCTATCATCTGCTATGTTAAAAGTATAAAGTACCCATTCAGGATTGAGTGCAATTTTCTCACCATTTTTTTCAACTTCAAAAGTTCTATAGAGGTTCAAATCAGTTGCACTAAGTAGCTCTAAAACCTCTGTATAAAAAGCATTTACCTCTGTGTTTACCAAAGAAGCAAGTTCCTCTTTAGTAATTGTTACATCCATATCATTAAACGCATCACGGCCAAAGACCAAGGCATCCCCAAGAACCAACTGTTCTCCAATAAAATAGGCATCTTTGTTTTGTGACAATGCATTTGCATCACTATAAACTGTATGCTCTTTGATGCTAGAGAGTTCATCGATAAGAATAGAATTAAAGTATGTATAAAGCGTATTTGCTGCCATATTTAGCTCTATCTCTTTTACCTCACCACTCTTTGAATCAATTGCAAGCGCCTTCATTAAAAGTTCTCCAAAAGTATTACATTTACAGAAGTTCCTGCTTCTAAGAATTTATCGTCCTCTCCAGCTATCATCAGTCCAGAGTTATCAAGCATATTGGTTAAAATAGCAGAACTCCCTACCTTTTTCCCTTCAAAATTGATAAAATACTCACCATCTTCAATGACAACATTACAAGCTGTAAACTCTGTAAAGCGGCTGCGTTTTTTAAAATCTTCTTGTAATTTTGCAGCTACCATTTTGTATGGTTTTTCTCTTCCTTGCATTTTTGCAATTAGTGGGAGTGCATACAAAACAGCCGTAACTGTTGAAGAGTAAGCAAAACCCGGTAATGCGAGTATAAACTTATGTCCACGCTGTGCAACAAGAAGATGACGACCCGGTTTAATGCCCACACCTTTGTACACTACCTGTGCGCCAAGACGGGGAATAATATCTTTTACAAAATCGTAATCTCCTACACTCACACCACCTGTACTTACAAGGATATCCGCGCTCTCCATCGCATTCTCAAAGGTTTTCATCAGTGCATCTTTGTCATCTGGTGCTGTTCCAAGCTGGATAACCTCTGCACCAGCTGATGCAAAAAGTGCTGCTAATGTATAGTTATTTGAGCTGCGTATTTGTGCAGGATTCTCAGAATGTTCACCCAAGTCAAGAATTTCACTGCCTGTTGCAATAACTGCTACACGAGGACGGAGTGCTACCTTTACCATCACATGATTTAATCCGGCCATCACACCTATTTCTGCAAAGCCGATTTTCACACCTTTATGTATAAGCACATCACCTGCAGCGTATCCTTCGCCAACAGGACGGACCGCATTACCCTTTTCCACCAACTCTTCAATGAAAATCTTTCCATCTTCATAGCGTACATTTTCTATTTGAATCAATGTATCACTTCCCTCAGGCATCATAGAACCGGTAAAAGTTTTAATGCACTGCCCCTGCGTAAGCACACGTCTTTCATCATGTCCTGCGGGATTGTCTCCAAGTACATCCAACTCACCAAGTTCCAAATCTTCATGTTTCAGTGCATAGCCATCCATAGAAGCGGTTGGAAATTGCGGATCGTTAAACTCCGCTACAATATCTTCTGCTAAAACACGTCCTAAAGCATCACTTAAAGGAACCCTTTCATATCGATGATTGTTCACTTCTAAAAGTTCTAACATATTTTGACTTGTTTCATACGAGATAAAATCTACACCGGTAATACTCATTTTTTCACTCCTAAAATTCCACTACCTGCTATAGCAGTTGAACGTTCTTTTGCATAGACTCTTTTACCATCAATTAAATCATATTTCCAAATAGGGGCACTTGCCTTAAAGTCCTCTACAAAACGCTCTATAAATTCCAAAGCAACCCTGCGTTTAGGAGAAAACACCGCTGCAATATAGGATGATTCATGTACCATCACATCACCACGAGAGTGAGCCATTTTTATAATAGCCCCTTCCTGCTGCGCTTTTTCCTGCCAACTTGCAAACCATGAACGTAAAATAGGCTCATAAATATCAAAACTAAGTCCATCAATACCATCTTCACTCCGAACAGTACCCACAAAAGGAATATATGCTCCATAATTACTTGTGGACTCTTCTTCATACCACTCTTTTAAGAGTTTGGGAACATCAAGTGCCCCGTTATATAGACTTAACAAGACTCATCCTCCGCATACTGGAGGAAGTAAAGAGACTTTATCTCCACTTTTTAGCGGATGTTCCAAAGAAGAGACAAGCATATCATTTACCGCTACTGCAGAGTTTTCTAGCCACTCCTGCATCTCTTTGTCCTCTTGCAAAATGGCTGCAAGTTCATTTAAGTTTGTTATATCTAACTCCAATGCTTCTTTTTGTATTGGTCCTAAAAATTCTACTTTTACCACAAAATTTTCCTCATTTTTTATTGCACTTATTATATCTAAGATAAGTTAAGTGCTGTATAATTACAAAATGATTTTTGGAAAAATAGAATACCTTAACCTGCTCCCTTTTCATGTTTTTATGAAACGTTTTACAAAAAACGCCCAGCAAAAAGCAACGATGGAGTATAAAAAAAATGTTCCTGCTGCCGTAAATAAGGATTTTATTCACAAACGTGTGGACGCTGCGTTTATATCTAGTATTGCTGCAAAGAAATACCACCATATAAACCTTGGTATTATCGCCAAAAAAAATGTCCAAAGCGTTCTTGTTATTCCATCCAAAAAAAGTAAGAGAGATAAAGAGTCTGCCTCTTCAAATATTCTCGCAACAATTCTCGATGCAAAGGGAACAGTTCTTATTGGCGATAAAGCACTCAAATATGCTCTTGCAAATGACAACTACATAGACCTCGCACAAGCGTGGCACACAAAGCACAAGCTTCCTTTTGTTTTTGCACTGCTATGCTATCATAAAGAGAAAAAAGTATATAAAAAAATTGAGAAGGAGTTTTTAAAAAGAAAACAAAAAATTCCACACTACCTCTTAGTAAAGGCAGCAAAAAGAACAGGAATTGCAACAAAAGATATTCAAAACTATCTTGAACTTATCTCCTATAGAGTCGATGCAAAAGCAGAACTTGGCCTCAAAAAATTTTATAATGAGGCCAAAAAAGTATAAGCTTTAGATTTTACCGTCTAAATGATCAGCAAGTCTTTGCAATTTTGCTTTATAAGCATCTAGGTCAAAATCTTTCACACGTGCAACACCGTCTTCTACAGCAGCTTGTGCAACAGCGCTGGCAACATAAACAAGTACACGTCTGTCAAATGGTGAAGGAATAATATATTCACGACCAAAAGTCATATCGTCCCCTCTTCCATGAGCTGCTTTTACATGTGCAGGAACTTCCTCTTTTGCAAGCGATGCCAAAGCACGAGAAGCTGCCATTTTCATATTTTCTGTAATTTTAGTCGCTCTTACATCAAGTGCACCACGGAAAATTTGAGGGAAACCAAGAACGTTATTTACTTGATTCGCATAATCACTTCGTCCCGTACCAATAATAATATCAGGTCGTACCTCTTTTGCAAGTGGTGGTTTAATTTCAGGATTTGGATTTGCACAGGCAAAAATAATCGGATTTGTATCACTCATTGTTTTTACCATATCCGGAGTAATAAGATCAGGTTGAGAGAGACCAAGTACCATATCTGCGCCATTCATAGCATCTGCCAAGGTTCTATCTGGTGTCTCAAAAGCAAACATTTGTTTGTATTTATTAAGGTCATCTCTACCACTGTGAATAACACCTTTTGAATCCAACATTGTAATGTTTTTCACGCCAAGTTTTTTATACATACTTGCACATGCAATCCCACTTGCACCTGCTCCAATAACAACAACTTTTAAATCTTCTGCTTTTTTCCCACTCATTTCAATAACATTCATAAGCCCTGCAGTAGTAATAACAGCTGTACCATGTTGGTCATCATGAAAGACAGGAACATTACAAATCTCTTTTAAACGCTCTTCAATCTCAAAACATCGTGGAGCAGATATATCTTCTAAATTCACACCACCAAAACTATCAGCCATAGCAGCAACAATTTTAATGATCTCTTCTGTATCTTTTGTATTGAGTTCAATATCAACAGAATCAACATTTGCAAAAGATTTAAATAAAACACCCTTACCTTCCATAACAGGTTTCCCTGCTAAATGTCCAATGTCGCCAAGTCCAAGTACGGCAGTTCCATCACTTACAACAGCAACAAGATTTCCTTTATTTGTGTACTCATACGCTTTTTCTTCATCTTTTTCAATTTCCAAACAAGGGTATGCAACACCAGGGCTATATGCCATAGAGAGTTCTTTTTCTGTGTTACATGGTTTAGTTAAAAAAGTAGCAGTTTTACCGTTTGTATCAAATTCACTTTGTGCTACATGATACTGTAGTGATTCTTCTTCAAATGATTCTTTTTTTGACATTTTAATTCCTTATTGTTTACATAAGGTAATTATATAACTTTTTTCATTAAAAATTAGATTGCATTTAAAAAGAGTACACAATTTCCTTTTGTATTGTAGTAGATACCCATAGAATTTTTTCTAGAAACAAATACTCCACGGCCATTAAACTGCTTTGAGTTTCTAAAAATTTCGCTCAGTATTTGCGTGTCAAACCCATCCCCTTGATCATATATCTTTGTTACAATATACGTATGAGACTGCTCTTGCAGTTTATAGACTTCAACAAATATCTTTTTTTCACACATCTGTTCTAATTCACTGAGTTTTTCAAAATAACAATCTTCCTCAAGGTAACGGTGCTTGCTTTTTGCGTCAATAGCCAAATTTCCATGCTCATACGCATTCATAAAAAGTTCACTAAAAACAAGAGCAGCCTTGTCTCTTACTTTATTTTCAACACCAAAACTTTCCCAAAGCTCTTCATACCATTGGTTTGCTGCATCAACAGTATCTAAACGTGTCAAAAACTCTTTTTTTGCTGCAAGAGTTGTGGGTCTTAAATCTAAACTATTTATATAGATAAGGCTTAAATCATCCTCTTGTTTTCGTATACGTGAAAAGAACTTCTCCTTAAACTCTTCACGCGTAAAAGAGTCTTTAAAATCCTCTTCTATAAACGCAGCGTATGTCAACCCATCTTCATGTACACTATTTTCTACTATGCCATCACTGTAAAAAAGATACTTATCAATATTTTTTACATCAATGATGTCCGTTTTATAACTTTTTTGCCATTTACTCATAGGAATGTTATTGGATTTTACTTTTATAATAGTATCATTTTTGTCCTGTAACAAAAAAGGAGGCATAGCAAACTTAGCATATTCTAAAGTATGAAAATAACTGTCAAAACAGATGTAATCAATGGCTAAAACCTCTTCATCTAGTAAAATTGATTGTATGTATTGCATCGATTCTTGAATAATAATATCAAGACTAAAACTTTCATGTGCAATCATCTTATCAACAAGATGATTAATAAAAGCTGTCATCGTTACCGTGGTAAAAGAGGCAGAAATACCCTTGCCCATACCATCAACTAATAGATAAAAAGTACGGTGTTCATCTATACGACGTGCACTGTAAGCATCCCCACTCAATATGTCAAGTGGCTTATACATAAAATCTACCAAAGAGATTGTTTTTGAGTCAATAACCTTGTAGTAAAAATCATTCCGCAGAATATTGAGCTCTTTTTTAAAGGCAAGTTCTGATTGATAGGAACTATAGAGTTCCTGATCTTCAAGCTGTCGTAACCTCTTTTGTAACATTAAATTTTAAATTTACTCAAGGTATTTTGTAATTTTTTTGCATCAGATATAAGTACATCAACAGCCTCTTCTACTGTAGTTCTCAATTCACTGTTTTTTGATGTTATATGTAAAATATCTCCCATTGTATCCATCAATGTCTTTGTTTTTGTAGCAATAAAAACACTCTCATGCATAACATCTGTTGATTTCTCTTTTGTTGCCAAAAGATTATCTTTTGTCTCATTAGAAGAGACAATGAGTTCCTGTGCTGATTCAGAGATTGTAAACATACTTTGTGATGTCTCTTGCGTTTCATCTGCGATTTCTACCACATTTTGCGTGATTAAATTAACATTAGCACTAATTTCTGTTAAACTTTTTTGTGTACGTTCTGCAAGTTTTCGCACTTCATCTGCAACCACAGCAAAACCACGTCCATGTTCTCCTGCCCGTGCTGCTTCTATAGCTGCGTTTAGGGCAAGTAGGTTTGTTTGGTCTGCAATGTCAGAAATAATTTCAAGCACTTCTTTAATGTTTTTAGCCTGTTCTGTCAAAGAAGCAACTTTTTCAACGAGCTCTTCTTGTTGCTGTGTCCCATTCTCAATAGCATTTACAACAGAACCTAGTTTTATTATAAAAGTATCAAGCACATTGTATGTTGTATCTAAATCTTCCGTTACTGTAATGGTGGATTCTTCAACAGTGTCGAGTTTTTCTCCTATTTCAGTGACAAGAGCATTCACATCATGAATCTCTTTTTCCACTGCCGTACTGTTTGTACCAAGTGTCTCAACAACTTCTTCTAAACGATTACTCTCACGTGTACTTGCGTTAGCTACATCTTGTGCATCATACACTGTACCTTTAAAAGCTTTCACCATAACATTGAGTGCTTTAGAAATTTGCGAAATTTCATCATCACCTTCTACTACAACATCACATGAAAGATCAAGATCTTCAGAAATACACTTAATTTTATCGAGTGAACTTTTTACACTTTTATTTACGCCACGTGATATCAACATAATAATAGTAAAGATAATAATTGCAAAAGCAATATAACCAACAAGAGTAATAAGTGCTTTTCTTTGGTACTTCGCTTCAATTTTTGCTAGAAGCTTATCGTTTTGTTTTGCTAACGCATCATCTACTTTTTTCAGAAGATTAATCTTCTTTGTAATAGTTTGAAACCATACAACACTGTCTACTCCAAAATCAGAGTTTTTAGACTGTGCAATTTTTCGCATTCTTTGTACTTGTCCTACAACAGGTGAAGCCATAATTTTTTTATACATCACAACAGAATTATCAGCCGCAATGCTCAAAAATGCATCCATATAAGCATCTTGCTGTGCTATAAGCGTTATAAATTTTGCATACATTCCAGGAGCAAATGTATCAGCAGCAAAAGTAGCACTCAGCACTGCTCTTTCTATTCCAGCACGTTCTTTAGACTTTAAGAAATTGGTATACGCACTCAATGCTTTTACAAGCTCTGGAGTATTTGCAAGTTTTGCCGTCAAGGAGACAACATGTAAAATATCGCTATTAATATTTGTATAAAATTTTACTTCATCTTTCACACTTATAGAAAAAGAGTCAATACGAGAACGTACAGCCGGAACATGGTTCATCCCATTTATAACAGCATGTATGCTTCTTTGCAGCTCTTTATCATATTCGGAAAGATCTAAACTTGCAACATAATTTTTCAAGTCACGATAACGCTCATTTGTAAGTGTTCTTTGCTTTGGTAAAATAGTTGCAAATTTCTTTCCATGTGAACCAAGATATCCAGCGCTTGCTCCTCGCTCTTTTTGTGTTTCATGAATAAGCAAAGAGAGTTTTTGAGAGAGAGTATTTAAATTTTTTGCCTCATCTATAATTGTTTTTTGATCCATAGCCTCAACAACTGTCATTGCAATAATAACAAGAGCAAATGAGACAACAATTGCAGTAATAAGATTTAATTTCGCTTTAATAGTCATTATAATACCTTTGTAACGTGAAAGAGTGATAGAAGATTGATCTCTTCAAAAAGTTCATACAAATTTGCATCTCCAACTTTTATTACTACTTCAATACCATCTTTTTGAACAAGTTTTGTCAAATATCCAATAACAGAAGATGTAATAGAAATTGAGTCTTTTATTTCAAGAACAATTCTTTTATGATCTCTTGCTACTTCATCTAACTTCTCTTTCAAAAGCTGATAATCATGTATAGTTTTTATATTGCCACTCACTACAAGCGTTGCGCCTGATATTTGAATATCCATTTTTATAACCTTTTTAAAATCTTTACAAATAATATCGAAGCAATACTTAAGCCTTTATTGCATCGAGCCACTCTTTCATCTTTTTCTCATACCCTATCTCTTTTAATTCTACAAATTCCATTGGCTCGCTCAAATACTCTTGTGAGACATAGCCGCCAAAATCATGCGGATAAAGATACCCCTCATTTTGCTGTGTAATGTTTTTGGGAATTTCCAAATTCACTCCATCTTTTACAGCTTTGAGTGCTTTGTTAATAGCCAAATAAGCTGCGTTTGACTTGGGGGAGGCACAGAGGTACACAACTGCCTGAGCTAAAATAATTCTCGCTTCGGGATAACCAATTTTACTCACACTTGTAAGTGTGGATGTTGTGAGTGTGAGTGCTTGGGGATTTGCATTGCCTACATCTTCACTTGCCAAAATCACTAAACGCCGTGCAATAAAATCAGCACTCTCTCCTCCCTCAATCAAGCGTGCAAGATAGTAAATAGCAGCATCAGCATCACTGCCACGGATAGATTTTATAAGTGCCGAAATCAAATCATAATGCACACCTGCTTCACTACTTCCAGCCTGCAAAGCATGAGGACGCAATGAATGTAAAAGTGCTAGAGTTACATGATTTTGGGCATTTGTAGCAAACTCCAATAGTTTGAGCATTGCCCTAGCATCTCCCCCACTACTTGCTACAAGATACTCCCTTGCATCCTTGTCAATTACTATATCGCCCTCAGTAAGTGCTCGGTTGAGTAACTTCTCAAGCGCTGCGTTTGGAATTGCTTTGAGCTCAAAAAGCATAGAACGAGAACGTATAGCAGAAGTAAGACAAAAGAAAGGATTTTCAGTAGAAGCACCTATAACTAACACCGTGTTATTCTCCATAACAGGCAATAACACCTCCTGCTGGTTTTTAGAGAGTCTATGTACCTCATCTATAAAAATCAAAGGTTTTTGTAAAGTATTTTTATACTGTTCAAATATTTTACGGAGTTGTTCAATTTTCAAAGAAGTTGCATTCAATTCGTAAAACGGAAGTTGCATAACATTTGCAATAACACGCGCAAGTGATGTTTTTCCAACCCCAGCCGGACCATAAAAAAAGCTATGTCCGAGCGCTTCCTTTTCACAAAGTAAACGCAGCGGAGCATCAGTCCCGACAAGTGCCTCTTGCCCTACAATATCATCAAAAGTATGGGGACGTAAAAGATGTGTAAAATCCACAACTATGCTCTCTCGTACTCTCTTTTTTCATCACGCTTACGTCTTTTTTCCTCTTTTAAGAATTTATAGAGTGCGGAGTACTCACTCCTTGTAAGGTAGCGTGTCTTTCCTGTTGGAAGATTGTTGAGTTCAATTTCTGCAAAGCTCAAACGTTTTAAATCAGCCACCTCTGCACCAAAATGTGCAAAAAAGCGTCGTAGTTCTCTATTTTTCCCCTCTTTAAGTGCAACTTTAAGTATGGAAAAATCAGGTCTATTTTTTTGGATTTTATACCCTAAAAAAGGCTTTATTTCCATAGACTTTATTTTTGAATGTGAATGTGCTCCTGCTGTTGCATCTTCAAGATAAATACCATTGAGCATAGCATCTTCCATATCAGGTGTGATTTCCCCTTTGATTTTGAGTTTATAAATTCTCTCCAAATCAGATTCCATCAAAGATGTCGCAACATGCGAGGCATCCGTTAAAAGCAGTAGCCCCTCCGATGCAAAGTCAAGACGTCCTACAGGAATAAAATGCTTAAACTCTTTACTCAAAGAATCATAGATCGTTTTACGTCCTTTTGGATCAGACTTTGTTACAAGTTCACCCTTTGGTTTATTATAGACAATGACTGTATATTTTTCTTGTGGAGAGACCTGTTTTCCACTAATGTAAACAATATCTTTTCCCTCTTCTACCTGCGTTGCAGGGTTCATTTCTATCTCACCATTTACACGGACATAACCATCTTGAATAGCCCGATCTGCCTCACGACGCGAATAAGTCGAGTAGTGTGCAATGTATTTATTTAATCTCATTTTATGAAATTCCTTTTTCAATCAGCGTATGAATATGGAGCACGCCTTGTATATGTTTCTCTTTATCTGTTATAACTAAGAGTTGGATTTTTTTGGCTTCTATTAAAACAAGTGCATCTGCAGCCAACATATCTGCATCATCAATACTCATAGGATTTTTCGTCGCATACTGCATCACGGAATCTTCTAAAGAAAAATCTTTTCGCAACAGTGCCCGTCTCACATCTCCATCACTCAAAAGTGCAATAAGTTTTGCATCTTTATCTTCGATTAAAACAGTCCCAATACGGCCTTGCCCTATTGTAACAATGGCATCTTTCATTTTTGCATCTTCATTTAAAATAGGAAGATCCTGCGTTTGCATTAGGTTTTTCACTTTTATAAAAAGCTGTTTTCCAAGTGCACCGCCTGGGTGAAAAGAGGCAAAGTCACTCTTTTGAAAATCTCTTGCACGCATAAGACAAACTGCCAAGGCATCGCCAAGTGCGAGTGTCAGCGTTGTAGAACTTGTAGGAGCAATATTAAGAGGACATGCCTCTTTTTCTATCTCTACTTTTATCACCAAATCACTATACGTCCCAAGTGTTGAATTCTCATTTTTTGTCATTCCAATGAGAGGAATACCAAAACGTTTAATGTGCGGTAAAATGGAGCCTAACTCCTCACTCTCACCTGAGTAACTAATAGCAATAACAACATCATCTTTACCTATCATTCCCAAATCACCATGGAGTGCTTCTGTAGGATGCAAAAAAAATGAAGGTGTACCCGTTGAGGCAAAAGTAGCAGCCATTTTCGCGCCAATAAGTCCACTCTTGCCAACGCCAGTCACGACCAGTTTTCCCTTACACTCCAAAATCATCTCCACCGCTTTGTCAAATTCATCTTCGATTTTTGTAGCAGCTTTGAGAAGTGTTTGTGCTTCAATTTCTAATGTTTCTTGTGCAATTGTTTTATAATTCATGCTCTCATTATACCTTTTTTATCCTCAAGAAGATATAATGCTATAAACAATTTTATAGTAGGAGAAAATATGAGAGATACTATTGGTAAATATTTAGATACGATTGATGCACTCAAACTGGAAAAAAGATTACTCCATCACAATATGCTTATTTTAGGCGAGCAAGGCTCAGGAAAAACAAACTTGGCATGCCGTGTACGTAACTTTATCATCGACAATGATGTGCCGACACTTTACATGGACTTTAATAACTCCCATGAAGAAGACGTTGAATTACGCTATAAAGATGAATATTTCAATTATATCCGTTTTGATGAGAGTGAAGAGTTTGATGAAGCATTTAGTGCACTTGTAGATGCAAAAAAACATATCTATATGGCAGTAGATCCAAACTTTTTTTCCAAAAAAAGAGACGTAAGAAGTAAACTTTCAGAAATTATTTCACAACAGTTTCTCCTTGACAACTACTACTACTTTTTCCATGACATTGAAAACCTCAATGGTTTTTACACACAATTTGAAGACTTTTTGCTCTATATGCTCAGTTTTGTAAATCTGCAAAAATATGGTTTTACCTTTTTGGCACAACCACATGAAACATTTGAGAATCCACATCTAAAACTTCTCTTCTCTTTTCTTTTTGTAGGAAAATGTTCCAATGCAAATTACTACAATACTTCGATTTTAAAAACATTGAAGAAGAACAAATTTTACTACCAATGCAGAACAGCCCATCCAACACTGCTTTTTAATGACATCCAAAGCAGTATGGTCAAAATTGACGAGTATGTAGAAGACGAGTTTTAAGTATGCAAAAGCTCTTTGATGAAGTTGGCTCACTCGATAGACGCTGTTATGAAGCATTTTATTTGAGTGAAGATATTTTGATGGAGCATGCCGCAAATGGCATGGCTAGCTACATTCAAAACAACTTTTCAAAAGAGAAAAAAATCATTATAGCTGTGGGAAGCGGAAACAACGGTGCCGATGGCATCGCTTTAGCCAGACTTCTACATGGTTCTTATGATGTTGCCCTTTATTTTGTAAAAGAACCAAAATCACCAATGGCTCTGTTACAAGAAAAACGTGCAAAAAGTATTGGGGTGAAGTCCATTACAACGCTTTATGAGTGTGATATTCTTGTCGATGCCATTGTCGGTACAGGATTTGAGGGTACATTTTCTCAAGAGCTTACCCAAACACTTACTATGCTAAACAATGCGCAAGCAGTCAAAATTGCCTGCGATGTACCAAGTGGACTTAAACGCAGCGGCGAGTGTGCAAATCCAACGTTTCAAGCAGACATAACTCTCACAATGGGTGCACTCAAAAAATCTCTCTTTTTAGATGAAGCAAAAGATTTTGTAGGCAATGTAGAGGTCTTAAACCTTGGCATTGATCGCACACTTTATGAGAGAGAGACAAACTACTATCTTTTAGATCTTCAAGATTTGCAGTTACCCACAAGATCACATAAAAATAGCCATAAAGGCTCCTTTGGGCACTTGAGTGTTTTAAGCGGTGATAAGATTGGAGCTTCTGTCTTTAGTGCCAAGGCTGCTTTACGCTTTGGAGCAGGACTTGTCACCCTTGTTTCACATGAAAACAATTCCATCCCTTTTGAGATTATGCACGCCTATCAACTTCCTTCTAATACAACAGCAATCGCTTTAGGTATGGGTTTAGGGGAGAATTTTAGTAATGAAGAGCTACAAAACTACCTCAAAAAAGATCTTCCGCTACTCATTGATGCGGATCTCTTTTATATGCCACTACTCTTAGAGCTTCTTAAACGTAGCAAAATTGTTCTCACACCCCATCCAAAAGAGTTTGCTGCTCTGTTAAAAATGACACAGCTTGCAAATATCAGTGTTACAACACTCCAAAAAAACCGTTTTGCATATGTGGAGCTCTTTTGTAAACACTATCCAAACGCAGTACTCCTCTTAAAAGGGGCCAATGTTATCATCGGACACAATGATACATACTACATCAACCCTCATGGAAGTGCAAAATTAGCAAAAGGAGGCAGTGGAGATGTTCTTTCAGGACTTATAGCTTCTCTTTTGGCACAGGGATTTTCTCCACTAAACGCAGCTATCAATGGATCACTTGCACACACACAAATTGCTCTAAACTACACACTATCTGATTTTTCTCTTACTCCAAATGATTTAATCAATGGAATTGGTAATCTATAAGATTGCTTATGATATAAATCATTTAATGATATAAATAGAGGAAAGATTCTTATGAATAACATTTTAAAAATTGGAAAATATGAACTTGGTTCACGTCTTATTGTAGGGAGTGGAAAGTATGACTCATTTGAGATGACAAAAGAGGCAACCCTTGCAAGTGGGAGTGAACTCATTACTGTTGCAGTACGTCGTTTAAACATTACAGACCCAAGTAAAGAGAATTTACGTGACACATTTGCAGGAACAAATGTAAAATTTCTACCAAACTCAGCAGGGTGTGTTACCGCTGAAGAGGCCATTACTACCTTCCGTCTTACTCGAGAAGCAACAGGGATTGATCTTATTAAACTCGAAGTTATTGGTGATACACAAAAGACACTCTATCCTGATGTACTAGAGACTATAAAAGCGTGCGAAGTACTCCATAAAGAGGGCTTTACTATTATGGCTTACACTTCTGATGATCCAATCATGGCAAAACGTCTTGAAGATGCCGGAGCAGATGCAGTTATGCCTTTAGCTGCACCTATTGGAAGTGGTCTTGGAGTGCAAAATCCTTACAATGTTGTTTTTGTTCGTGAAGCCGTAGATGTGCCTGTTATTGTTGATGCTGGAATTGGCTGTGCAAGTGACGCTGCATATGCTATGGAACTTGGCGCAGAGGGTGTTTTAACAAATACTGCCATTGCACAATCAAACAATCCAATAGCAATGGCACAGGCAATGAAACATGCAGTACAAGCAGGTCGTATGAGTTATCTTGCAGGACGTATTCCTAAAAAACCATACGCAACAGCTTCAAGTCCGGTTGATGGACTGATTCAGTTTTA
>CAYRVR010000013.1:0-16389 GCA_964427835.1 uncultured Sulfurimonas sp.
AAAAATTGCGATAGTTATTAGAAATTTAATTATATTTTTCATTCATTGCCATATTATAAAGTAAAAGTATTTTACCAAAAAGTTGATTAATTTTTAGTAAAAGGCTCGGAAACTCTATAGGTGTAAAATACTCTGCGTTTAGGAATGACTACATTTGTGTCGATTAGTTTTACATGCTTGTAAAGTTTTTTGAGTTGGGCATCTTTTCTGTGGTTACGCATTACTACAAGTCCATCATGTAAAAAGTCTTTTTTTCGCCACATATCATACTGTGAATATCTTGAATGTGTTGCAACATCAGTATCGGGGTGGCCGGGAAGATAGTATTTTAAGTATGCAGCGATGGCTAAATGGTCTCCATAAAAATGGTCACCCGGTTTTGCAAAAGTTGCTACTCTGTGGAAAATTTCATCACTTTTATACATCTCTTTGCGAATAATATCTAAATGGAATAAAAAAAGATAACGTCCAAGAATGGTAAAAATCAGTGCAATAATAAGGCCAATTTTAAAAAGTTTTTTGAGATTATACTCTCTAACGACATACGCAACTAAGATCGTTCCTGCAATGTAAGCTGGTGCATCAAAATTAAGTCCCATTTTTTTAAAAAGTGATTTATAGAGAAACAGCCCAATAGTTATAGTGACATTTAGAGCAAGGAAAAAGAGTTTATCGTTCTTATAAAAGAGCTTTTCTTTGTAAAGATAGTAAAATAAAATCCATGCAAATACAGGAGAAAAAATACCAAATTGTCCAGCAATAAATGTAAAAAAACTCTCAAAATTAATTTTAAAAGCGCCACTTGAACCATGATGGATTTGAAAGAGAAAACTGATCCAATCATGTTTGTAGTTCCACCAGACCATTGGAAAGACTATGATAAAAGCAATAATAAGTGCAATGTAGAATTTAATATTAGTTAGTATGTCACGTCTTCTTAGGATAATAAAAAGAAGAATGGAGGCAATTAAAAGGACAGAAGTATATTTACTCAACATTAAAAGACCAAGCATAATACCTGCTAAAATATACTCTTTATAACTTCCAAAAAAGATGGCTCGATAGGAGTAATAGAGCGAGAGTGTCCAAAAAAGAATAGTAGGTGCATCGGTTGTTGTAATGATATACCCTGCGTTTACAATAATAACACTTAAAAAAATCATCACAGCATTGAGTGCTGTTTTCTCATCTGTGAGTTCTGCGGTAAATTTAAAGAGATAAAAAGCTGCTATGGTAAAAGAAAATACATTTACAAGGCGTATTGCCCATTCACTCTGTGAAATATGGTTTGTTAATGAGATCAAAAAAGCAATCATTGGTGGATGGTCATAGTATCCCCATTGCAGATGATGACTCCACATCCAGTAATATGCCTCATCACCATGGAGTGGTATAAAAGCATTATAAATGGCTGAAAAAAGCCCCATGGCAATAATAAGTATATAAGCAGACTGTTTTGGTGATTTATAGAGTTTTTCAAGCATTGTTTTGTGTAATCCTCAAGAATAGTGATGACATTATACAACAAAAGATATTTTTTTGATTTCTTGTGGTATTATAATGCGATAATAAATTTTTGCTAAGGTTTTTGAATGGATTTAGGTACGGTCATCGGTATTGTTTTAATTATGGCACTCCTACTGGGGTCTATGGTTATGGGTGTTGGAATCGGTGCATATATTGATATTCCTTCTGTACTGATTGTTATAGGTGGTAGTATTGGGGCCTTGATGGTCTCTTTTAAGCCTTCGCAAATGAAACAATTTACCAAAGTTTTTATGAAAGCCATAAAACCTGGCGAAGAAGATGTTGGAGAACTCATTAAAAAACTTGTAGAGTTCGCAACAAAGGCAAGAAAAGATGGGATCTTGGCTTTAGAAGGTGACGTGAATGATGAAGAGAATGCTTTTTTAAAAAAGGGCCTTTCTATGGCAATTGATGGAAGTGAGCCTGATACTATTCGTGAATTGCTTGAAATTGAGATGGAACAAACAAGTACACGACATAAGATCCATGGTTCAATTTTTAATCAATGGGCAGGTCTTGCAGGGGCAATGGGTATGATTGGAACACTCATCGGTTTGGTTGCAATGCTTTTAAATATGGCTGATCCTTCAGCTATTGGTCCATCGATGGCGGTTGCCCTCTTAACAACAATGTATGGTGCGATGATTGGAAATATTTTTGGAACACCAATTTACAATATTTTAACTATCCGTAATGATGAAGAGACAATGGTCAAAGAGATGATTGTTGAGGGCATTATGTCTATTCAAGCTGGAGATGCACCACGGGTTTTAGAAGCAAAACTTCTTGCATATCTTGCACCGGCTGATCGTGTCAGTCAATTTGATTAGTGAGTTTGTGTAATGGCTAAACAAAAATGTCCTGAATGTGAAGAGTGTCTGCCTGCGTGGTTAGCTGCGTTTGGAGACCTTATGTCTCTTCTTTTGTGTTTCTTCGTTCTTTTGCTTTCTATGTCGAGTATGGATGCAAAAAAAGTAAGTGAAGCGATCGGTTCACTCTCTGGTGCGATGAGTGTGCTTGAGGGAGGAACGAAAACAGAAATATCAAAAAAACGTATTCAAGAATCTACACCAATTGATTCACAAGATGAAACAAGTGATACTGTAAATCGAATTAAACAGGCTGCTGGTGATGCAAATGAAATGATGCAAGAGACACAGACTCCTACTATTACGGTAGAAGAAGCGCAAGATGGTTTTGTTATAAAAATGCCTGCTGCACTTTTGTTTAAACCGGGAAGTGCTAGAATTGAAAATCAAGATGCACTGCTCTTTTTAAAACGAGTTGCTTTGATTATTCAAGAGTTGCCTCAAGATTTACAAATTGATGCACAAGGGCACACAGATAATTCACAACCTGGAGCAAACAGTCCTTTTAAAGATAACTGGGAGCTCTCTTCAGCACGTGCAATTGCGGTAGTTCATGAACTTATTTTAGATGGTGTGGCACCTAAACGTTTAGGTGCTACCGGGTATGCACAGTATAGACCGGTTGCAACCAATGCAACAGCTATAGGCCGAGAGAAAAACCGTAGAGTTGAATTACACTTCTATGGTCAAAAAAAGAGCCAAGAAGCACAAGTGGGACAATCCGTTTTAGATAAGAAAGTTGGAGTGAAATGATACGACTCATTACTGCTTTTTTACTGCTAAACGCAGCCCTTTTTGGTGCTGATTCAGTCATACCTACACTTAATTTAAATCTCTCTGCTCCAGATACTCCTGAGCAGTTAGTCTCCTCACTCAATGTGCTTGTCATCCTTACCTTACTGGTTTTAGCACCATCAATGGTACTTGTTATGACAACATTTACACGATTTATTATTGTTCTTGGTTTTTTACGCCAAGCACTTGGAACACAACAGGTTCCACCGACACAAATCTTGGTAATGTTGGCGATGATACTTACTTTTTTTGTAATGGAACCAATAGGAACAAAGGCATATCATCAGGGGATACAACCTTATGTTGAAAAAAAGATAGGGTATGAAGAGGCTTTTACAAAAACGGCACTCCCTTTTAAAAATTTTATGATTCGCAATACAAGAGAGAAGGATTTAGCACTCTTTTTACGTATTAGAAAGATGAAAAATCCAAAAACTGTTGCAGATGTACCTCTTTCAATTGTTATTCCTGCTTTTTTGATAAGTGAGCTAAAGACTGCGTTTGAGATAGGCTTTTTACTCTTTTTACCATTTTTAGTCATCGATATGGTTGTGGCATCTGTTTTAATGTCTATGGGTATGATGATGCTTCCGCCGGTAATGATATCATTACCGTTTAAAATACTTGTATTTGTTCTTATAGATGGATGGAATTTACTTATAGGCAATCTTATTGCCTCGATTAAATAAGGATGTGTTTGTATGGATTGTAAGTATTTTGGAGAATGTGGTGCGTGTAGAGTTTATGAAAATGGTTATGCAGCACAATTAGAACAAAAGGTAGCTCTTAACAGCGTACGTTTTGAAAAATTTTTTAGTGGAGAGATTGCAGTTTTTCCCTCTTTGCAAGAGCACTACAGAGCGCGGAGTGAATTTAAAATTTGGCATACAGGTGATGCAATCTCTTATGCTATGAATAGCATAACTAGAAAAGGTGTTGTACTTATTGATGAATGTCCTCAGGTAAGTAAGGCTATAGCTGAATTGATGCCAAAACTTTTACAAATGATAGCCAAAAAAGAGATGGGATTGAAACTTTTTGGTGCTGATTTTTTAAGTTCAAGTCGTGGGGAAATTGTAGTCTCTTTGCTTTATCATAGAAAACTAGATGAGGCGTGGAAAATAAAGGCGGAGGAACTCGCACAGGAGTTAGGTATTTATATTATAGGACGCTCTCGTAAACAAAAGCTTGTAATTGGACAGGATTATATTACAGAGTATCTTCAAATTGCAAAACGAGAGTATAAATTCCGTTACATAGAAAATAGTTTCACACAGCCAAATCCTCGTGTGAATGAGAAAATGATAGGCTGGGCAATGGAACAGTTTAGCACAGCAGAGGGTGATTTACTTGAACTCTATTGTGGTGCTGGAAATTTTACCATCCCTTTTGCTACTATGTTCGATAAAGTTCTAGCAACGGAAATATCAAAATCATCCATAAACGCAGCGAAGGAAAATATGCATCTCAATGGTGTTACAAATATTGAATTTGTCCGTATGAGTGTGGAAGAGTTTGTAGAAGCACTTGATGGTGTGCGAGAATTTAGACGGATGAAAGATATTGATATTAACAAATATGAAATCAATTCTATTTTTGTAGATCCCCCTCGTAGTGGGATGGATGAAGCTTCTTGTCATTTTAGTGCACGCTATGATCATATTGTCTATATTTCATGTAATCCTGAAACTTTAGCACGTGATTTAGAAATTCTTTCGCAGACTCACGAAGTTGTTGCTATGGCACTTTTTGACCAATTTCCCTATACAGCACATGTTGAGATGGGTGTAAAACTTATAAGAAAAACTGTATGAAAAAAATACTTATAATCAGTAGTGGTGTTATTGGCGAGCATTTTATTAGGCGTGTAATTGATACGCATACGAGTGAAAATATTTACTATATTGTTCAAATGAAAGAGAAAAAGTTTGAAGATGCTTCTCCTGCAAGATTCAAATTTTATGAATTTGACCCTACAAGTTTTTATAAATTAGCAAATCTACTTAAAATGGAGTTTGTGCAGGTCATCATTGCTATGGATTCGCAGATTGATGTAGAAAATACCATTAAAAATATTCATATGGTAAAAAAACAGCTGCGTGTAGTAGTACTCAATTTATGGAATATGAAAAATGAGAGTGCAAATGTAGTCTTAGTAAATGCAAATGAAATTTTGTCATCGCGTTTATTAGATTATTTACCAAATGTACCAGTCATTGCCCAAAATGTTGGAGTAGGTGAGGGGGAAATTATGGAAGTCCTTGTACCCTTTGGAAGCTCCTTTGTTTACAGACATATTGGTGCAATAGAGCAGAAAAACTGGCGTATTGTCGCTATTTATAGAAACAGAAAGTTAGTAATGACTTCAAGAAGAAGGATGATACATCCTAATGATACTCTTCTTTTGGTAGGTGAACCTACCGTTTTAAAGTCAGTGTATAAAGCTATTAAACGTGAACTCGGACAATTTCCAGAACCTTTTGGAAGTAATATTTTACTCTATATCGATATGAATATTGTCTGTCATAGTAGCATTAAAAGACTCATTGAAGAGGCACTTTATGTCCATACAAAATTTAAAAATGATTTAGTAATTAAAATAGTAAATCCAACCAATATTGAACTTTTAGAGTACATTAAAAGTTTACGTACTTTTGATATTATTGTAAATATTGAATATGATATAAAAAATCTTCGCACAACTTTTTTACAGGATGTTACATACTATCATGTTGGACTAGTAGTTGTTTCATCTGATATGTTTAATGATTATTATGTACGATCTTCTCTTTATGAGGCACATGTCCCAATTTTGAAAATTGCAAAGAAACGAGTGAGTGATACAAAGTATGTTTCTCTTATTCTTTCCGATAACAGGGATTTGGAAAAGATTTCTGCAACTATTTTTGATATTGCCGAACAACTCACGCTCAATATAGAACTTTACAATTATACAAATGAGCATCAAGAAAATAGGGAACAGGTGATAGAACATTTTAACAACCTTTCAACAATTTTCTCAAAATCAATTAAAGTGTACAATGAACATGAAAATCCTATCAGACGTCTCAAAGAGAAAGAAAATTTTGTGCATGTTTTACCATTTACAAAAAAATTAACGCAGCGGCATATATTTTCTCTTTTTTCTACTGACAGTGAAAAACTTTACTATAAATTGGACGATTATACACAAATATTTATTCCGGTACAGATCTAATTTAGCCACTTTTTAGTTAAGTTTAAGTATTATCTATCATATTATAATTTTGGATAGATAATGCAAGTAAAAATTCCCCTCAAACAGATAGTAGATAATTCATACGATATAACAATAGATACAATGCCAAAGATGCATTTTCATAAAAAAGTTGCCATTGTAACAAACCCAAAAGTTGCCGGATTGCACTTAGGCTATTTGCTGTCGAAAATTTCGGCAAAAGAGCTTTATATTATTACCGTACCAGATGGTGAAGAGTATAAAAATCAAGCATCAGTTGATACAATTTTAGAATCTCTTTTTAATCACCGTTTTAATCGTAGTTCGATTCTTATTGCCTTTGGTGGCGGTGTGATTGGTGACATGACGGGATACGTTGCAAGTATTTACCAAAGGGGTATTGATTTTGTGCAAATTCCTACGACACTGCTTTCACAAGTAGATGCAAGTGTAGGTGGAAAGACAGGAATGAATAATAAATATGGAAAAAATCTTATAGGGGCGTTCCATCAGCCACAAGCAGTTTACATTGACCCTCATTTTTTACAAACACTTCCTGAGAGAGAATTTGGCGCAGGTGTTGCAGAAATAATTAAGATGGCAGTAACATTTAATAAAGACTTTTTTGCATTTTTAGAATCTGCTGATTTGAGTGACAAAAAGGTTTTGCAAGAGGCTATTAAACAAGCTGTAGAGACAAAAGCATCGGTTGTTGCTAAGGATGAAAAAGAGAGAGGATTACGTGCAGCACTTAATTATGGCCATACTTTTGGTCATGTGATAGAGAGCCAAACGCAGTACAAAAAGTATCTCCATGGTGAAGCAGTTGCCATTGGAATGGTTATGGCAAACAAGACAGCTGTTGCAATGGGACTTATGAATGAAGAAGAGGCAACTCGTGTCGAGCGATTATTACAAAAATATAATCTACCGACACACTATGTTGTAGAAGATGAAGAGCTTTTTTATGAAACATTTTTTCTTGATAAAAAGAGTTCTGACTCAAGTATAACTTTTATACTTCCTAAGCACATTGGTGATGTACTCATTACAGATGAACTTGACAAATCTCTGCTTTTAGATGTCTTAAAAACTTTTAAGGCTGCATAATGAAAAAAGTTCTACTGTTTTTTCTTCTTTTTTTCTCCCTTGAACTCTTCGGGGCAACAGATATAAACGCAACGGCTGATATAAATCAGACGGAGCTTGCAGTTAAGAGTAAAATACAAGAGTTGAAAAAACAACTCCAAACCTTAAAAGCACAAGTTTCAGATGAAAATATGTGGATAAAAAGCTATGCATCTTACCAGACAGCAATGCAAGTCAAAAAGAATCTCCAAAAGATTCACTCACGCATTAGGTATCTTAAAAGACATGCAAGAACATCCAATGATAAATCTGAATTAAGTGCTTTAATTGATAAGCAAAAAATACTCGATACGCAAATTAATAATCTCAAAGGAGACTTTGCCCTTGCTCCATTTTCAGAACTTATTACCCCTCCAAAAATAGATAAAACTCCTGAGATTACTAATCCTTTTGATATTTTAAGTGGTCTCTCACTTATAAAGACATTTGACTCTAATTTGGAAGAGTATAAAAGAAAGAAGCAAGCCCTGAATGATCTTATACAACTTTTAAAAGCAAAACTGCGTATTTATAAAACACTTGCAGCACTTGATACACAACATGATTATAAAAAATTAATTCAGCAAAAAGAGTTAGAACTCAATATGTTTAAACGTGCTCTTGATACTATGAATGTAACTATGGATGTATATGAAAAACGTCTTGATGTTGCAGAGGTAAATATTAATAAAAATATACAGAAACAAGTCTATGGATTGGTAAAAATTCTTATCATTATCCTATTTATTTTTCTTATCTTTTTCCTTTTAAAATTGATGGTAAAAAAATACATAACTGATAATGAACGCTTTTATATGGCAAATAAAATTATTACTTTTACGAACTTTACGATTATAATTTTAGTCATCTTTTTTAATTATATACAAAACGCTAGTTATATTGTGACTATTTTAGGATTTGCCTCAGCAGGTATCGCCATTGCAATGAAAGACTGGTTTATGAGTCTTCTTGGTTGGTTGGTTATAGTTTTTGGAGGGAGTATTCATGTTGGAGATAGAATACGTGTTGATTTAGATGGAATGAAATATGTAGGGGATGTTTTAGATATTTCACTACTGCGTATTACTATTTTAGAAGATATTACACTTACATCTATTATGCAAAACCGTCGTGCGGGAAGGATTATATTTATTCCAAATAATTATGTCTTTACAAAGATGATTGCAAACTATACGCATAACTCTTTAAAAACAGTATGGGATGGTATAAAAATTACAATTACTTTTGATTCTAACCATAAAAAAGCAATGCATATTGTCAAAGAAATCACAAAGAAATACTCAAAAGGATATACGGACATTACACGAAAACAGCTGAATAAACTCCGTCAGCACTACAGCTTGAAAAATACAAATGTAGAACCGAGAATTTACTCTTTTATTGCGTCAAATGGTCTTGATATTGAAGCATGGTATTTAACAAATGCCTATGGTACACTGACACTTCGCAGTGCGATTTCAGCAGATATTGTTGATGCTTTTAACAACGAAGATGATATAACAATAGCATACCCTACACAAAAACTCAATGTTTCTATGCAGAGTGAAGATGCTATACAACATAATGGTGAGTTGGTTTAAATGAAAAAGAAAGTCTATTTTAAAACTTTTGGATGCCGTACAAATTTATATGATTCTCAAGTAATGATGAGTTCACTCCAAGAGTATGAAATTACGGAGAATGAGGCAGAGGCTGATGTTGTCGTGATTAACTCCTGTACTGTAACGAATGGTGCAGATACACATGTCCGCTCTTACATTTCACAGCTTGAAAAAAATAATGAAAAAGCAAAATTATTTTTAACAGGTTGTGGTGCACACACAAAGGGAGAATCACTTTTAAAAGAGAAACGTATTCACGGTGTTTTTGGTCAAAGTGAAAAGCAAAAGATTGATACACTTCTTGCCAAAGAACAACCTTTTTATGAACCTGGTGATCTCAATCATATTGATGATATGGTGGTGGATGAATTTGTGGGTAAAAGTAGAGCCTTTATTAAAATCCAAGAGGGGTGTAATTTTCGATGTTCATATTGTATTATTCCTTATGTTCGTGGGGATGCACGGAGTATGGATGAGCAAAGAATTTTAGAACAGATTACGAAGCTTGCGGCAAATGGTTTTGGAGAGTTTATTTTAACAGGGACAAATGTCGGTAGTTATGGTCAAGATACGAAAACATCTTTGGCACAATTGATGAAAAAGATGTCTCAAATACGGGGTGTACGACGAATCCGTTTAGGAAGTGTAGAGCCGATTCAGATAAGTGATGAGTTTAAAGAGATTCTTGATGAACCATGGATGGAAAAACATATGCACATTGCACTCCAGCATACAGCTCCAAAAATGCTCAAACTGATGAACAGGCGAAATGTCTATAAACAAGACAAAGAACTTTTTGAACTTTTAGCTGCAAAGGGTTACTCAATTGGTACTGATTTTATTACAGGCCATCCTGGAGAGAGTGAAGAATTATGGAAAGAAGCGATGCTAAACGCAGCGGATCTTCCTTTGACACATATCCATGCTTTTACCTACTCAAAACGTGATGGAACGCCATCAGCAAATATGAAACCCGAAGTTAATGGTAGAGTGGCAAAAGAGCGTCTTCATGAACTTCAAGATTTGATCCATAAAAAAAATCTTGCTTTTAGAGAAAATTTTCATGGGAATTTAGAGGTACTTATAGAAAACTATAAAGATGGCCTCTACCACGGCTTAGACCAACATTTTAATAAAATAGTCGTTGCATCGGATGAGGATTTAGTTGGAAACTGGATAAGTGTAGAAAATTATGAGGTACAAGAGGAGTATAACTATGCTCGCATCTAAAACAAATCGTATTGCGCTCTATGTTTCTGCTTTTGTGATTATAGGACTTGTTCTTTTTGCTGTTTTTCGTGATAACTCTCAAGCAATTTCTTTGTCTCAGGCACAGGAGCTTCTTAAAAGTAATGAAGTGAAAAAAATAGTCGCTACAAAAAAGTATGTTTTTTTAAAAACAAATACAGGGTATTATAAAATAGCATCTTCACAGGTAACTCCTAAAATGTTTGTAAATCATAAGGTAGAAGTCGGGAGTGAAGCAAATGTCCTTATATATATTCTTTTCTTTGTGCTTTTCTTAGGGGTTGGATCTCTTATTTTTCGTTATTTTCAAAAGAAGGGTTTTCAATTTCCTCAAACACAATCAGACAATAATGCTATAGCACCATCTTATACGAATTCTGAGGGCTCTTCTTCTGTTATTGAAGCAATTAAAAGTGATGTTAGTTTTGATGATATCGGTGGTATTTCTGATGTGAAAATTGAGCTTGAAGAAATTATAGATTTTATGAAAAATCCAAAACGGTATAAAAGTTTTGGTGCACGTATGCCAAAAGGGGTTTTGCTTGTGGGTCCTCCTGGTGTTGGTAAAACTATGATTGCAAAAGCAGTTGCAAACGCAGCGGATGTACCTTTTTATTATCAAAGTGGTGCTTCTTTTGTACAAATTTATGTTGGTATGGGAGCAAAGCGTGTCCACGAACTCTTTGGGGCAGCAAAAAAGAATGCACCTTCTATTATTTTCATAGATGAAATAGATGCCGTTGGGAAAAAACGAGACGGTAACCGCAATGATGAGCGAGAGGCAACACTTAACCAACTCTTAACAGAGATGGATGGTTTTGAAGGTTCAAGTGGCGTCATAGTTGTAGCTGCAACCAACAAAATAGATGTGCTTGATTCTGCACTATTGCGTGCTGGAAGATTTGACAGACGTATTTTTGTGGAGTTACCGACAAAAAGTGAGCGTGAAGCAATTTTACTCAAATATCTGCAAAAAGTACCACACGAACTTGATGTGAAAATCGTAGCCAATATGACTGTAGGTTTTAATGGTGCAGCTTTGGCAGCTTTAGTCAATGAAGCAGCACTTTTAGCTTTACGTGAGAATGATTTTCATGTTACCATTGAGCATTTTTATCAGGTAAAAGATAAGGTTCTTTTTGGGAAGAAAAAGCTACAGATGCTTAGTGAAAAACAAAAAGCATTTCGTGTGACATACCAGGCTGGAAAAGTTTTAGTAGCAACTTATTTTGATCTGCCTTTTGAGAAGCTTCTTCTTGCAAATGAAAAGCTTACTCCGCAAACGGATGAACCATACACCAAGCAGGAACTAGAATCCCGTGTCAAAATGTTTTTGGCAGGTATGGTTGCTTGTGATATTAAATATGCAGAGCACTCAAACAATGCAAAAGAGGATTTAACCGCGGCAAAAGAGATAGTGAAAAAAATGTGTCAAGAGTATGGTATGGCCTCTACACTTATTGTTTCGGATGAAGAAGAGGGAATTATTATGGAGCGTCTTTTACATGAAACAAAAGATTTACTTCTCTCTATGCAGACTCTCTTGACAAAAATAGAAGAAGTGCTTTTTGAGCGAGAGAGTATTAGTAAAGATGAGGTGAAAAGTTATTTAAATGAAATTTTTTAGCGGATTTTCTTTACAAAATGAAGAGGCGTTTTTTACTCCTTTTCTTAAACGCAGTGACATGTGCATATCTGGTTTTAGTTATGGTGCGATTAAAGCTTACAGAGAAACACTACAACAATTGGCATCTGGAAAACGTGTAGATACATTGCAACTCTTTTCTCCTGCATTTTTTCAAACAAAAAGCGAAAAATTTAAAAGATTGCAAATGCTCTCTTATGTAAAAGACAAAGAAGCATATTTAAAAAATTTTATAGATGCCTGCTTTTCTCCTTATAGAATGAGAGACATAACAGTTCAAGAGACAACAAAAGAGGAGTTAAATGAACTCTTAACATATGAGTGGGAGCAAAAATCTTTAGAATATATAGTAAATAAGGGTGTTACAATAGAAGTCTATCTTGGTGGAGAAGATAAAATTATAGATGTAAACGCAGCAAGAAAATTTTTTATAAATGTTGCAACTGTGACGTACATTAAAGAGGCAAATCACTTTTTACTGAGTGAATGAAATAATACAATAAGGAGCATGTAAATGGCAGAGATTAAAATAGGTGTAATAACAGCGAGTGATAGAGCAAGTAAAGGAATATACGAAGATATAAGTGGCGTAGCGATACAAGATACTATGAAAGATTATCTTGTAAGTGAGTTTGAAATTGTTTATAGATGTATTCCTGATGAACAAGATATTTTAGAAGCTACTATGAAAGAGTTGTGTGATGAAGCGGGGTGCTGTCTTGTTGTAACAACAGGAGGTACGGGACCAGCTCTTCGTGATGTAACACCTGAAGCTACAGAAAATGTGTGTCAAAAGATGATGCCAGGTTTTGGAGAGTTAATGCGTCAGGTAAGCTTACAATATGTTCCAACTGCTATTCTTTCACGTCAAACTGCTGGTATTCGAGGTAAATCGTTAATTATCAACCTTCCTGGAAAGCCAAAATCAATTCGTGAGTGTTTAGATGCAGTTTTTCCTGCTGTACCATATTGTATTGATTTAATAGAAGGTCCTTTTATTGAAACAAATGAGGCAGTTATAAAAGCATTCCGTCCTAAAGCAAAATAGGAGAAAATATGTTTAAAAGTATTCTGCTATTACTTTTAGGTGTGCAATTTCTTTTTGCAGGTGAAGCTCATGAGCTTGCAACAGAGTTGCACTATATAGAGTCTTACCAGCAAGGAGTGCAAACAGCAAGCAAAGAGCATAAACTAATGATGCTTGTAGTGGTTGAAGATGGTTGTCACTGGTGTAAGAAATTTAAACGTACAACTTTGAGTGATACAGGTATAAAACAAGAGTTGCAGGGAATTGTAAAAGTACTTGTTGATCGTTATGATGATATGCCAGAAAAGTTTGAGAGCCACTTTTTTCCAATGGTTTTTTTTATAGATCCTCAAACCCAAAATATTTTGGAAAAATCTTATGGGTATAAGACAAAAGAGCTTTTTACGAATATAGTGCACAAGGCGATGAAAAAATTCAATAATTTGGAGCAATGATGAAATATATACTACTGTTACTTACAAGTATGATTGTGCTGTATGCACAAGAAAAAAATGAACCTGTAATTGATACAAAACAACATCTTATGTGGAGTGTGTGTAAGCAAAAAACTAATCCTGATCAGCCCTTTCTTTGGAGATTTGGCAAGTCATTTTGTGAAAACTCTTACAAATATGGATATAGCGATTGGCGACTGCCAACACCAACAGAGATCCAAAAATCCATTAAAAATGGAACACTTAAAAAAATACGTCTTGGAAGCTACTGGACATCATCACTTGATCCAAAAGCACCAGAAGATAATGCTCTTGCTGTTTATTCAAATGGACATGTGCATCCTCTTGAAGTGTGTGACGCTGCATACGCACTTTGTGTACGCTAGAGGGTTAGAAAGCTATTCTAATCCCGACAGGACAGTGATCTGAGCCTGTTATATAGTCTAAAATAAATGCATCTTCAAGATTCTCTGCTAAATCTTCGGAAATAAAAAAGTAATCTATTCTCCAGCCTACATTTTTTACTCTTGCGTTGGATCGGTAACTCCACCAAGAGTACTTATCTTCTGCATCTCCATGAACATAGCGAAAAGTATCGATATAACCGTGTTCTAAAAGTTTGTCTATCCATGCTCTTTCTATTGGTAAAAATCCTGATGTTTTAGCATTTGCTTTTGGATTTTTTAAATCGATTTCACGGTGTGCCGTATTGACATCACCACATATTATGATGCTTTTTCCCTCTTCCCGTAGAGCTTCACAATGAGCTAGAAAATCATCATAAAATTTCATTTTATGCGCGAGGCGTTCTTCATCTTTTTGTCCATTCGGAAAGTAAACATTAAAAAGGACGATATCATCGTAGTGTGTTTCAATGATGCGTCCTTCGTGGGTTGTATCAATTTCAGGGCAGGTTGTATGATAATCACTTTTTATTGTGCTAAAAGTTGCTGTACCACTATAGCCTTTTCTTTGTGCAGAATTCACGAGTACTTCTGTAAACTCTTTTTCAAAAAGATTATCAGGTATTTGCTCTTTTTGTGCTTTTATCTCTTGCAGACAAAGTATATCGGTATCTCTTTCATCTATCCAACGTAATGCCTCTTTATTTGCGACGGCGCGAATACCATTGACGTTCCATGAAATTATTTCTATTGCATCTGACATAAAAAGTCCTAAAAAGTTTTGTTTTGGAGAATTATTCCATCAGAAGTGATGGAATAAAAGAGGGTGTTAAACGAAATCGACTTTCGCTAAGTGATGGTTAAGACCTAACTCCTGAGGAGAACATCCAAGTGCTAAACCAACCATTTGTTGCATATGTAAAACAGGAAGTTCTACTTCACGACCAATTGCTTCACTTGCATGTGCAGTTTGCGTGTCAAGTTTAAGGTGACAAAGAGGACATGGTGTTACCATCCAGTCTGCATTACCATCCATTGCACCTGCTATTGCATTTCCTGTAAGAACTGCTGCAGTATGCGGTGCTTGTAGTTCAACATGGAAACCACAACATTTATTTTTTTCATCATAATCAACAGTCTCACCACCACATGCAATAATCAAATCATCAAGTGAAGTAGGATTGTATGGATTCTCACCAGTTTTATGTGTCTCATTTTGAAGTTCAGAAGGACGGATATTGTGACAGCCATAAAATGGTGCAATATTAAACTGACTAAGTGGTGTTACAACCATCTCTTTAAGCTTGTCAAGACCGAAATCATCAATGATTGCATAAAGAAAGTGTGTTACATCAGAAGTACCTTTGTACTCTAAACCAACCTCTGCAAGTTTTTCATTAACTTTTGCTTTGAGTTCTTCATTGTTATCAAGTCTATGTTTTGTCATAGCAGTATTGAGCTGGCATGTATTACATATAGTAACCATAGTAAGGCCATGCTTTTCTGCATAAGCAATATTTCTTGCATTAAGTACAAGTGATAAAAAGTCATCATAATCTTGAAGATGAGAAGCTCCACAACATGAAGCTTCTGTAAGTTCTACAAGCTCAATGCCCAGTTTATCTGCAACTGCCATTGTTGACATCATTTGCTCAGGAGTACTTTGTTTTGCTGTACATCCTGTAAAAAGTGCGTATCTTAATTTTTCCATCTATATACTCCTAGAACTTTACAGTTGATGATGATTTTACAAGTTTTTGAATTTCATCAAGATTTTCAGATTTTGTGATGCCCCATGGTGGAACAATTTTACCTTTTGTAAACATTTTAAACGCAACCGGTATATGTTTTACAATTGCAGGACCCTCTGAATACAGAACAAGTCCACCCTCATCAAGCACACCGTTTTTGCGGATTGATTTTTCAAAACCAACAGCATGACGTACTGCTACATTGTTTTTAGCAATGCCTTCTTTAAATGCCATTTGGTGTAATTTTGTAATTTTTCCAATAGGATTAATCTCTTTTGGACATGCTTCTGCACACTCAAAACATTTTACACAGTCCCAAACGCCTTGTTTTTCTTCATTTACATCTGCGAGTCTTGACTCTGAGTTGTCACGAACATCAGCACTGAAACGATACGCTGCTGCAAACGCAGCAGGACCGAAGAAGTCTTCATTGATTTCAACTGCAGGACACGCATAGTGGCATGCTCCACATTGAATACATAAATCCGCTTCATCAAGTGCATCTGCATCTTCAGGAGAGACAAGATTTTCAGATTCAGGATTTTCATCAATTTCCGCAACAAGATAAGGTGTTACTGCATCATGTTTTTCCCAGAAGTCTGCTTTGTCAATGATCATATCTTTGATCGCTCTTTTTTTACTAAGCGGTTCAATAGTAAGCTCATTACCAAAAAGTTCAACCATATCATTCATACTCTCTT
>CAYRVR010000013.1:16489-26650 GCA_964427835.1 uncultured Sulfurimonas sp.
GGTTCAATAGTAAGCTCATTACCAAAAAGTTCAACCATATCATTCATACTCTCTTTACACGCAAGAGTAGAGCGACCATTTACTTTAATTGCACATGCTCCACAAATACCATGACGGCAAGATCTTCTATATGAAAAGCTTCCATCATGATCCCATTTGATTCTATTTAATATATCTAGTACAACTTCTTCTGAAGTTACTTCCATATTGTAGTCTTCATAATATGGCAGATAATCTTCATCAGCATTAAAACGAAAGACTTTAAAGTTTACATTTTGTGTTGTAATTTTATGTTCTGTACTCATAAGTTATCCTTAGTAATTTCTTGCTTTAAGTTCATGTTTGCCAAGAACAACATCCATGTAGTCGAGTTTAATCGCACCATTGTCATCCATATATGCCATTGTGTGTTTCAAGAAGTTTTCATCATCACGAGTTTCAAAATCTTCTCTATAGTGTGCACCACGACTCTCTTCACGAGCTATTGCACTCTCAACAATAAAGAGAGAATAATCAAGCATGTGACCAAACTCTAAAGCCTCTTGAAGTTCGGTATTGAAGACTTTTGATTTGTCTTTTATACGAACATTTTTAAATCGTTCACGTAACTCTTTTACTGTATCGACAGCAATTTGTAATGTCTCTTTACTTCTAAATGCACCTGCATTGGCAGTCATACATTGTTGGAGTTCTTCTCTTAGTGCAGGAACAGTTTCGTTTCCGTTGTTGTTAAGTAGAAAGTCTATCTCTTGTAATGCGCGTGAAGCATCTTCTTGGTTTGCTTCTCGAAGTTCAATACTATCAACATCTTTTACCATTGTTTTACCAACAAAACGGCCAAAGAGGAGTGCTTCAAGTACAGAGTTCGCACCAAGGCGATTTGCCCCATGTACAGATACACATGAACACTCACCAGCAGCATAAAAACCTTCTACAAACTCTTCATTGTTTTTACGTGCATGACCGTCAATATCTACTGGAATACCACCCATAGAGTAGTGTGCAGTTGCTGAAATTAAAATAGGTTCTTCAATCATATCTAAACCTAAGAAAGTCATTGCAAGTTCTCGAAGTTCAGGAAGTTTATTCATAATGAGTTCTTTTCCTAAGTGTGTGACGTCAAGATAAACAGCATCTTTTCTTGGACCGACACCACGGCCTTCTCTAATTTCATTTAATATAGCACGTGCAACAACATCACGAGATGCAAGTTCAAGTGCATTTGGAGCATATTTTTCCATGAAACGCTCACCTTTAGAGTTGAAAAGTCTTCCACCTTCACCACGAGCCGCTTCAGAGATTAAAACACCATTTCCAGAGAGACCCGATGGGTGGAATTGTACGAATTCCATATCTTCAAGAGGAAGACCATGACGTGCTACAATAGAGAGACCATCACCTGTATTTGCATGTGCATTTGAATTGATTTTATATGCACGAGCATAGCCACCAGTTGCAAACATCACTGCTTTTGCATTGAAAATTGCCATTTGCATGTCACGGATATTAAAGGCAACAACACCAGATACTTTTCCATCTTTGTAAATAATGTCTGCTGCATACCATTCATCCCAGAATTTGACACCTACACGGTAAGCTTGCTCATAAACAGTTTGTAAAAGTGTTAAACCTGTTCTGTCTTTTGCAAAACATGCACGAGGTGAAGATTGTCCTCCAAATGGACGTTGTGCAATTTGGCCATCAGGTTTTCTACTAAACGCAGCACCCATTCTCTCAGCCCAACGAATCGTTTCAGGTGCATTTTTACACATAAACTCAACTGCATCTTGGTCTGCAAGATAGTCAGAACCTTTTACTGTATCAAATTCGTGTAACTCTACACTATCTTCATCACTAAATGCTGCATTAATTCCACCCTGAGCGGCACCAGAGTGGCTTCTCAATGGGTGTAATTTTGTTATAACAGCAACTTTTTTTCCTGAATTTTGCAACTCTCTTGCTGCTGCACATCCTGCTAGACCTGCACCAACAACAATTGCATCGTACGTATAAATAGGAATACTCATTAACTTTCCTTCAATTAAAGAACTTAAAATAATGATTGATTATATCGTGAATAGTCTTATAGAAGATTAAATAAGGGGGATATTGTAGTGAAGTTTTTGGATGTTACAATTTGAGACAAAGAGAATTACATTTCTCTTTGGGCTAAGTCACGTACTTGTAGAATTTTATTTTTTCCTAGACTTTTAGCATATTCTAGAATCTCTTTAGCCTGTTTAAGTGCTTCTTCAAGTGTTGTATTTGTTGGTTTGATTACAAATCCACCTGAAACCGTGATTTGTGTCTGTCCATAATTTGGAATATTGAATTTGAGCTCTGAAATACTTTCTCTAATAAGTTCTACTTCTTTATAAGCTTGTTCTTTTGTTGGACGTGAGAGGACTATGGTAAATTGGTTATAGTCACTTCTTGCTATAACATCAGCAGGTTGCTCATGGAGTGAAATAGTGTAAGCAACTTTTTTGAGCATTGCTTGTGCTATCTCTTGTGGATAAACGCGTTTTGATTTTGAAAAATTGTCTATTTCAAGAAGTGCAACTGCTGTGAAATGGCTCTCTTTCATAAACTTTTTATGAGAATATGAGTGTAAAAGACCTTTGTAATTGTTGATACCCGTGACAGGGTCTATGAGGTTAGGGTTGTCATTAACCTGTGTTTTTCTATTCATACGTAGGGCAATAGCATCTGCTTCCATGGAAAAAATATTATAATCACCTTTCGTTTTATCAAGGGTGAAAAGGTAATTTATATCTTCATAAATAGAGTGTAACATCTTTCTATACCAAAATGTAGCAAGGAAAATAAGTATAAATGAACCAAAGACAAAATATTTTACAAATGTAAATTTGGCTTCACTGTCTTGAAGTGATTGTAAGAGCATGGAATCTATTTGTTGTTCTGCTTCATTTAATGCATAGAGTTGTTGTGCTTTTTCAATTTTTTTCAATTTTTCATTTTTTTGCATATAGAAAGTACGTGTAGCATTGTTAAATTTTTCTATAGCATTTCTCAATTGGAGTAAAGAGTTTTTATATTTGGTACTATTTTGTAATACAAGTTGTTCAAAAATATCATATTTATAAAACACATGTAGTTTGTCTATATTTTGCAAAAGTTCTACACTCTTTGCATTTAATTGAATAAGGGCAAGTTCCATATCTTTTTGTGGTGAAGAGACAAGTTCTTGCATAATCTTTTTACTGTTGTTTAAATTATCGATTTTCATAAATGACAATTGCTGCTCGAGAGTAAGCATAAGTGCTAAGAAAGCCACAAAAAAGACAAAAAAGAGATACGTCCTTAAATTGTTAAAGATATCTTTTATAGAGTGTTTCATATACTATTTTCCTAATAATGTTATAATGGTTTACCATTCTATATTTATAGAAATTAATATATGCTTAATATAAAGAAGAGTTTTTGAATTTAGAAAATTATTTTATATCACAATTTAACAGTAAAGCTATTGGTGATGATGGTGCAGTTATGGACAATATGGTCTATTCTATGGATGCATTTTTTGAAAATGTACACTTTAAACGCAGCTGGATGAGTTATTATCAAATTGCACAAAAAGCTATGCTTGTAAATATTTCTGATGCTATTGCGATGAATGCAAAGCCGATGTATGCACTTTTAAGCGTTGCAATGCCCTCTACTATGGGTAAAAAAGAGATGAATGAACTTGTGCAAGGATTTCAGGATATAGCAAAACAGTACTCCATCGAAATTATTGGTGGTGATACCATTAGCAATACAAAGTTAGATATAAGTGTGACTATAATCTCTTCTATTCGTGCAGGAACAAAGCCGTTGCTACGTTCAAAAGTAAGAAATGGACAGCTTCTAGCATATACAGGAAGATTGGGTGAATCGGCAAAAGACCTTCAAAAACTTTTTTCTGGTGGTAAGATACATCAAAAGTCTAAATTTGTAAATATAACCTTACGAGATGACTTTATGAAACGCAGTGCACGCTATTTACAGGCAGGTATGGATATATCAGATGGTTTATATAGTGATTTGGATAAAATTGCAAAATTAAATAACATTGGTTTTTCTTTCTACAAAAAAATAGAAAAAAGTATTGGCTGTAGTGGGGAAGAGTATGAGATGCTTGTTGCGTTTGATAAGCGGGATAAAAAGAAAATAGTACGACGTGCATTGCAAAGTAGAACACCTTTGCATATTTTTGCAAAGGCAACACGTCAAAAGTACACAAACAGATGTAAAGCACATCATTTTAAAAAATAGGAAAACATAATTATATGGATAGATTTTATTCGCTAGGACATGCTAGCATAGATTTTCATTTTAAGCAGACTCCTCGGGATTTTGTTGTTGAGGAGATACCTCTTTATGAATTTTCAGGTGAGGGTGAACATCTTATTTTATTTGTAAGGAAGAAAAATCTCTCAACGACTGAGATGGTAGGACAAATCGCACGTTATTTGGGAATAAAAAACAAAGAGATAGGTTATGCGGGTCTCAAAGACAAACATGCAATGACAAAACAGTATATTTCATTACATAAAAAATATGAAGAACAATTAGAAAATTTTAATTTTGATGGTATAAAAATTCTCTCAAAAACCTACCATAACAATAAAATTCGCATTGGTCATCTCAAAGGAAACCGTTTTTATATCAAGTTAAAAAAGGTAAATCCTACGAGTGCTGCAAAGATTGATGAGGCTCTCAAGAACATTGCTCAAAATGGTATGCCAAACTTTTTTGGATACCAACGTTTTGGAAATGATGGCAATAACCATATTTTAGGAGAAAAGCTTGCAAAAGGAGAAGCAAGAGAGCGTAACCCTCGTGTAAAACGGCTTTTAATTAATGCTTATCAGTCACATCTTTTTAATCTTTGGCTCTCTCGTCGATTGGAAATTAATTCTCTTGTTGCCAGTTTTAGTGTAGAAGAACTTGAGTCTCTTTTAAATCTTCCAAACCATGAAATAGCAAAAATGAAAAATCAAAAGCACATTTTTAAACTTTTAGATGGTGATATAATGGAACATTATCCTCATGGACGTCTGTTTGAATTTTCGCATGATGCAGAAGATATAAGACGTTTTCAAGAGAGAGAAATCAGTGTTACAGGACTCTTGTGTGGTAAAAAAGCAACCCATGCAAACGCAGTCGCACGCACAATTGAAAAAGAGTATGACGATACAATTAATGCAGATGGTGCAAGACGCTATGCTTGGGTCTATCCAACAGATATAGAGGGGCGTTTTAATCCTGTAGAAGCACAGTATGAACTTAATTTTACACTTCCAAAGGGTGCTTATGCAACAGTACTCATTGAAGAAATAGCAAAGAGGAAAATTAATGAATAAAAGACATATAACATCAGCAATATCACAAACATTTGGTAAATTTGCTTCAAAAGAGTTCCCCCATTGGTTGCAAAACATAATCAATCAGAGTTACGTTAGTTTGATGGGACTTGATATGAGTGAATTTCATGCACCCCAAACATACAAAAGTCTCAATGCACTTTTTACGCGACATCTTAAAGAGCCACGAAAATTCTCTTTAAACGCAGAAGATTTTATATCTCCGTGTGATTCACTGATTTCTGAATGTGGTCATCTTATAGAAGATTATGCCTTGCAAATTAAAGGTATGCGTTATAAAACAGATGAACTTTTAGGAAGTAATTTTACACAGGAGGAAAAAGAGCAAATCCATAATGGAGATTTTATAAATTTTTATCTCTCTCCAAAAGATTACCACCGTTACCATATTCCTATAAATATGAAAGTACTCAAAGCCGTGCATATTCCTGGAAAATTTTATCCAGTAAATGTTCCCTCTTTGAAAAAACGTTTAAACCTTTTTATAGAAAATGAACGCGTTGTCTTACAGTGTGAAACAATGCAGGGGCAAAGATTTTATATGGTTTTAGTGTCAGCATTAAATGTTGGTGTTATGAAAGTGAGTTTTGAACCAAGAATCCAAACAGATGCAAATGTCATCGGTGAACAGGTGTATGAATTTGATAATTTATACCTTGATAAAGGGGATGATTTTGGATGTTTTGAAATGGGTTCTACCATTGTTATTTTGAGTGAACAGGATATGTTCGAGACGCTTTTAGTAAAAGCAGGAGATAAAGTGAAATTTGGAGATACTATCGCAAAGGTGAATGTTTAGGAAAACTCCTAAACATTAAATCTAAAGTGCATGATGTCACCATCTTGCACAATATAATCTTTTCCTTCAAGACGCATTTTACCAGCCTCTTTTGCTCCAGCTTCTCCACCATTGGCAATGAAATCTTCATACGCGATAACTTCAGCACGGATAAAACCTTTTTCAAAGTCATTATGAATAACAGCTGCTGCTTTTGGTGCTGTTGAATTTTTACGGATTGTCCATGAACGCACCTCTTTTACACCGGCTGTAAAGTAGCTCATAAGACCAAGTTTGTCAAATCCTTTATGAATGATTTGTTCTAGACCTGATTCTTCTACACCGAGCTCGTCAAGAAACTCTTTTGCTTCATCTTCTTCTAAACCAATAAGCTCTTCTTCAACCTTGGCACAAAGTTTAATGAGCTCACAGTTGTTTTTTTCAGCATGCTCACGTAATGCTTTTACATATTCATTGTCTTCTAAAAGACCATCTTCATCAGTATTTGCACCATACATAATCTCTTTGTCTGTTAGAAAACGTACTTCGCGGTTAAGTTGTTGGTACTCATCAGAATCGGCTTTTTCAAAGTTTCGAGCAAGATTACCTTCACCTAAAAACTCTAAAAGCTCTTCAGCCATTTCGAGAGTAGCTTTTGCACTCTTATCTGCTTTTGCCTGTTTTTTGAGGCGTTCAATTCTATTTGCTAATACTTCAATGTCAGCAAGTATGAGTTCTCCCTCAATAATTTCAACATCACGGAGTGGATCAATACTCCCTTCGTTATGGACAATATTTTCATCTTCAAAACAGCGAACAATTTGTAAAATAACTTCTGTTTCACGGATATTTGAAAGAAATTTATTTCCAAGTCCTTCACCTTTTGAAGCACCTTTTACAAGCCCTGCGATGTCAACAAAATCAAGAGTAGAGTACTGGATACGCTCAGGATTAACAATTTTAGCAAGTTCATGAAGACGTTTATCAGGTACTGGAACAACTGCTTTATTCGGCTCAATTGTACAAAACGGGTAGTTTGCTGCCTCTGCGTTTTGTGCTTTTGTGAGCGCATTAAAAGTTGTTGATTTACCTACATTTGGAAGTCCGACTAAGCCGATTGCTAATCCCATATCTATCCTTTAATTTTTTCGCAATTATATCCAACTAAAGTTGAATTTTCTCCTCATAGGCGACTATTTTTACTTTTTTATTGAGTTTATTGACCAATACCTCTTGTAAAACTTTTTGACTTTCCAACTCTCCATGGATTAAAAATATTTTTTTCAAATTGTTAATTTTAGATATCCACTCTACAATTCCTTTTTGATCAGCATGTGCAGAAAAACCGTTAATGGTGTGAATAGAAGCTTTTACTATAACATCCTCACCATAAATATTAATCCATTTTGCACCCTCAACTATCTCTCTACCAAGTGTACCTTCAGCCTGAAAACCTACAAAAATAACCGCATTTCTTTTGTCCCAGATTCGGTGTTTAAAATGGTGAACAATACGCCCTCCGTTACACATACCACTTCCCGCGATAATGATAGAGCGACTTTTAGTATCATTGATTCTTTTTGAAGCTTCAGGAGTTAGGGTGTAGATGAGGGCATCAAAATTAAAGATTGTTCCTTCACTGTTGAGATTTTCTTGGCATTTTGGAGAGAGTTCTTCGGAATATTTTCTATAAACTTCTGTTGCTTTTGTAGCCATTGGACTATCAAGATAGACTTTACATTTAGGGAGCTCATTGTTCTCATACATTGCTTTTAAAATACATAAAATTTCTTGTGTTCGCTCAACCGCAAAAGAGGGAATAAGTACATTTCCTTTATTTTCGAGCGTATCAATAATGACTTTTTTAAACTCTTTTACAGTTTTTTTAATATTTTGGTGCTCTCTATTTCCATAGGTGGATTCTACATAAAGGTAGTTGGCTTTTGAACATTTTTTTAAGTTTGGCATAACAAGGTGGTTATTGTTTCCAATATCGCCGGAAAATACAATTGTTTTTGATTCTCCCTCTTGGGTATATGAGAGTTCTATAAACGCAGACCCTAAAATATGTCCTGCGTTTCTATATACAAAACTTACACCTTCACATAAATCATAATACTTTTCATATTCAGGATTTTCCCATTCGATTTTATTAAAAGTTGCTTCCACATCTAAAGGAGTATAAATAGGTTTATCCACTTTTTTTGCACGATTTTTTCGGAGTGCTTTTTTATAACGTGTCTCAAAATCCTCGTTCATAATTTTTGCACTGTCCATAAGAATAATATAGGCTAAATCCATAGTAGCTTCAGTCGCAAATATTTTTCCTTTGAATCCCTCTTTTACAAGTTTAGGGATTCTACCAACATGGTCAAGATGTCCATGTGTTACAAGTAAATAATCAATTTTAGAAGCATCAAAATCAAAAGGGAGTGCATTTTTCTCTTCATCCTCTCCTTGAAACATACCACAATCAACCATTATTTTTTTACCATTAATCTGTAAAACATGGCAAGAACCAGTGACCTCTTGTGTCGCACCATAAGAACGTATTTTTATCATAATCTTATCCTCTGTATATTTTTTCTACAATCATTATAGCACTAGCAAATGCAAAAAATGGTAAATATTTATACTTTAGTAATAAGAATCATTGTAAAATGTTTATCGATAGGGTTTATAGGCATAAAAGAGAAAAAATATCATTTACTTATTATTATCATAAGTAAATTACAATTTCATTGTTTATCTTACTAAAAGGAGATGAAATGGCATGTGATACGCCAATAGATGCAAAAGTAGAAGGTTCCTCTGATAAAGAGGTTAAAAATAATGATACAAATACAAACAAGGAGAATACAATGAGCTCAACATTAGTTATGAAAAAAGCACCTGAATTTACAATGGAGGCGTATGATGCAAAATCAGGGCATTATACAACAGTAAAAAGTGATGATTACAAGGGAAAATGGCATGTAGTTTGTTTCTATCCTGCAGATTTTACTTTTGTATGTCCAACGGAAATAGCAGCAATGAATGCAAAATATGATGAGTTTCAAGCACTGGGTGTAGATATTTTAGCTGTATCAACAGATACAAAATTTTCTCATAAGAGATTTGTAGAAACAGAGCCACTTTTGAAAGATTTAAAATTAACAATTGGAGCAGATGCAAATGGTGTGGTTAGTCGTGCATTTGGTGTTTTACTCGAAGATGAAGGAATTGCATTGAGAGGTCGTTTTTTAATTAATCCAGAGGGCGTGGTTGTTGCACAAGAGGTACAAGCACCATCAGTTGGTCGTAATGTCAACGAGTTCTTAAGACAAGTAGAAGCATGGCAACACGCTACAAAAACAGGAGAAGTCTGTCCAGCAGGTTGGAGACCAGGTAAAAAAACATTACCAGTAAATACTGATGTAGAGCAGATGACAGGTCGAGTGGGTGATTACATCACTATTGAAGAGATTTTATCTTAGTCTTTAGATGGAACATTTACTCCAACAAATCACACCCTTAGTTTCAGAGTATGGGCTTATCATCATCTTTTTTGGGATGATGGTAGAAGGCACCGCTATGATTCTTATTACTGGTTTTTTATGTTATATGGGTGTTTTTTCTTTTTTTGATGCTTGGGTTGTATCACTTTTAGGTGCTGTAGCTGGGGATCACTTTTGGTTTTATTTAGGTCGCGGTTATGGCAAAAAAATAATAAACAGATTTCCTGCAGTGCAAAGAAAATTCACACAAGCACTTTCACTTATAAATTCCAAAGCGGATTTGGTTGCTCCTTTTGCACGCTTTATTTATAGTGGGGCGATTATCTTTCCTTTGACTCTCGGTATAGAAAACTATCCAAAAAAACGCTATTTTTTACTAGATATGTTCGGTGATAGTATCTGGGCTATTGTGGGATTAGGATTAGGATACTATTTTGGTAATGGTATTGAACTTCTTTTTGGTAAAATTGAAAAGTTGGAGCATTTTCTTTTAGTT
>CAYRVR010000013.1:26750-28792 GCA_964427835.1 uncultured Sulfurimonas sp.
TTAACAAGTGAAGGTGTGCGTGTTCCTAACGGTTTTGCTGTTACTTCAACAGCTTACAGATATATATTAGATAAAAACAATGCTTGGGAGAAGTTGCATAAAGAGCTTGATACTCTTGATGTCAATAATGTCGATGCACTCCAAAAAGCAGGAAAAAATTGTCGAGAGATTGTTTATAATTGTGAAATTCCTCAAGATTTAAAAGCAGACATTTTGAGTGCCTATGCCAAACTCAAAGAGGAGTATGGCGAAGAACTCTCTATGGCTGTGCGTTCATCTGCAACAGCTGAAGACTCTCCAGAGGCCTCTTTTGCCGGACAAAATGATACCTATCTTAACATTTCAAATGCAGATGAACTTTTAGATGCTTACAAGAGATGTTTAGCCTCAAACTTTACCGACCGCTCTATCCACTACAAATATGACAATAATTTTGACTACCTCAAAGTCTATCTCTCCGTAGTTGTTATGAAGATGGTTCGTAGCGATAAAGGTGCGAGTGGCGTTATGTTTTCACTTGACACGGAGACAGGATTTAAAGATGTTGTCTTTATAAACGCAGCACTAGGGCTTGGTGAAAATGTTGTTCAAGGTGCCATTAATCCAGATAGTTTTTATGTTCATAAACCAACTTTTAACAAAGGTTTTAGAACAGTTTTAAAACGCTCTTTAGGCTCTAAAGAGAAAAAGATGATATTTACAGATACTATTAATCTAGACAACATTGCTGTAGAGTACACAAAAAATATTCCAACGACTGAGGAAGAACAAAATCATTTTTGTATTAGTGATGATGATGTGATGGTTTTGGCTGATTATGCCATTAAAGTAGAAAAACACTACTCGGAAAAAGCAGGATTTCATAAGCCTATGGATATGGAGTGGGCAAAAGATGGCATAGATGGACATCTTTACATGGTTCAAGCACGTCCTGAGACAGTAGAATCTCAGAAAAAAGGCAATATTTTAGAAGTCTATCACCTAAAAGAGAGAGGTAAAGTCCTTGTAAAAGGTCAAGCGATAGGTACAAAAATAGGTGAGGGAAGGGCGCACTATATTGCAAGTGTAGATGATCTCGATAAATTCCAAGCCGGAGAGGTACTTGTAGCAGATACAACGACACCGGATTGGGAACCGATTATGAAAATTGCCGCCGCTATCATCACAAATAAAGGTGGGCGAACTTGTCACGCAGCGATACTCAGTCGTGAGCTTGGTATCCCTGCTGTTGTTGGATGTGACAACGCTACAGAGGTACTTAAAGAGCCTCAAGATGTAACCGTGAGTTGTGCAGAGGGCACAGATGGATTTGTTTATGCCGGTAAGCTTGATTTTGAGATTCAAAAGACAGATTTGAGTAATTTGGCCAAAACTAAAACAGAGATTATGATGAACCTTGGTAATCCTGACCTCGCATTTTCCCTTGCCTCTTTACCGGTTGATGGTATAGGGCTTGCGCGTATGGAGTTTGTCATCAATGAGTACATAAAAGCCCACCCAATGGCACTTAAACATCCTGAAAAAGTGGACAAAGCAACATATAAAGCACTCCAAGAACTTACCATTGCTTACAAATCTATGGAGGATTTCTTTGTAAAAACACTGAGTGAAGGGATTGCTACCATTGCTTCTTGTGTCTATCCAAAACCATGTGTAGTGCGTATGAGTGATTTTAAATCAAATGAATATGCAACCCTCCTTGGTGGCGCTGCGTTTGAGTTGCAAGAGGATAATCCTATGATAGGTTTCCGTGGGGCTTCACGTTATGCGCATCCAAATTATGAAGAGGGTTTTGCTTTAGAGTGTGCTGCGATGAAGCGAGTGCGTGATGAGATGGGATTTGATAATGTTACTTTGATGATTCCATTTTGTAGGCGTGTTGATGAGGGGCAAAGAGTCATAGATACGATGGCAAAATATGGACTCAAACAGGGCGAAAATGGTCTTAAAATCTATGTAATGTGTGAAATTCCGAACAATGTTATCCAAATTGATAACTTTAGTAAAATTTTTGATGGCTTCAGCATTGGAAGTAATGACCT
>CAYRVR010000014.1:0-10113 GCA_964427835.1 uncultured Sulfurimonas sp.
GCTTATGTACTTGCATTTATCGCCTACAGAGTTACACTTTTAATAACATAGTATTAGCTGTTTATTATTCTGATAAAGATATAATGAAAATCGAATAAATAGGAAAAAGGTTTATAGATGTCAGAAAAACAAAAAATATTAATGATAGAAGATGATTTGGAATTGGCAGAGATACTTACTGAGTATCTTGAACAGTTTGCATTTGAAGTGGTAACAGAGGATGATCCTTTTAAGGCGGTTAGTATTTTGAAGCTAGAGCCTTTTGATTTAGTTATTTTGGACTTGACACTTCCTGGTATGGATGGATTGGAAGTATGTGAAGCTATACGCGAGAGACAGGATATTCCGATTATTATTTCAAGTGCAAGAAGTGATGTGACAGATAAAATTAAAGCGCTTGAACTTGGAGCAGATGATTACTTACCAAAACCCTATGATCCTCGTGAACTTGAGGCACGTATTCACTCTGTGTTGCGACGTTATGAAGCTAAAAGTGAAGAAAAAGAAGAAAATAAAAGTGATTTTAAGTGTGATAAAGAGACGATGAGTATCACATATAAAGGGCGTAATATAGAGCTTACAAATGCTGAATTTGGTATATTGTCTTATATGATTAGCAAACAGGGACTTGTTGTTTCACGGGAAGATCTTATTCACAATGTAAACGCAATCAATGAAGACTCTTCGAATAAAAGCATAGATGTTATGGTCGGACGTATTCGTAATAAACTTGGAGATAAGTCACTCATTGAATCAGTTCGTGGTGTAGGCTATAAACTTATAAAATAGTATGAAACGTCATGGAGTTTTAATAACCATCCTTTTTGCACTAACGGTTTCGTTAGTGAGTATTACGATGGTTTTTTTTGAGTTTTATAAGCTTAATAAAGAGCAGTATATTAACCATATTTTTACAAAGTATTCTGTTATTACACAGATTTATCGTGAGCACCAGCAGCGTTTGAGCTCTGAAATTATGCTTGAAGCAAATCTAGCTGTGTATGATTTAGAAGTGGTTCAAAAAAATGTAAAAAAGATTTTGGCACAAGCAAAGGTACTCAAACGTGAGGGATTTAAGAGTTTTAATACGGCTTTAATGATTAATAACAAGGGAATGTATACAAAAAATACAGTGAGCAATCTCCGCGCCACTATGTTAAAGTATAAACACCACATTTACTTCTATATAGAAACACCAAAAGGTGATATTCTCATTAAAGATGAACAGCTTAAACCTTATAGTGCTGTAAATATTTTATATGCCTATGCCATGACATTTGCGATTATTTCACTCTCTTTTATTTTAGTATTGCGAAAATTGAGCCCACTTATTCGACTCAGAAAAAAAATTGCACTCTATGGTGCAGGCAATATGAATGTTTCATTTAAAACAAAAAATGAGGATGAAATTGGTCTCGTTTCTAATGAAATGGAAAAGGCACGAATCCGAATAAATAACATTTTAGAATCCCGTACACTTTTTTTACGTAATTTAATGCATGAACTAAAAACGCCTATTGCAAAAGGTACCATTGCAACGCAAATGTTGCCTTTACAAAAGCACAGAGAACGTTTTGGCTCGATATTTAAGCGATTAGAGATTCTTGTTACAGAATTTGCCATGATAGAAGAGGTGACAAGCCTTGATGATAAAAGGGATTTTAGCGAATATAGATTAGTTGATATTATTGATGGGGCTATTGATATGGCAATGGTAGAGCGTTCATCTGTCAGTGTAGAAATTGGTGGGGATGTGAAAATCCATGCAAATTACAGACTCTACACTACAGCTATTAAAAATATGATAGACAATGCAATGAAATACTCAAGTGATGCCCATGTGAAAATCTTTGTAAATGATAGAGGAGAACTCTGTTTTGAAAACAAGGGTGAAAAACTTTCACATCCATTACACTATTATATAGAGCCTTTTACAAAAGAAAATCCATCAAAAAATAGCTTTGGACTTGGGCTCTATCTTGTTGATTCTATTTTAAAAGCACATGATCAGGTACTTGCTTATGAATACGAAGAGGGAGTAAACCGTTTTATTTTTGCGTAAGTTTAAAAAAGTAAACTAACGATATGAACAAACTCCGTTATATGCTTCTCATCTTCTCTCTAGCCGTTCTCTCTTTTGGGATTGGGTGGATGAGCCATTCCTCTGTTGCAATGCCCGAGGTGCAAAAACAAAAGAAGAATTCTGTACTTGAGCGGATTAAAAAAAGAGGCCTTTTAAATGTAGTGCTTTTGAATGCGCCTTCTACTTATGTAATAGGAGCAGATGGGCCTCAGGGATTTGAGTATGATTTACTGAAATCTTACGCAGATCATCTTGGTGTAGATCTCAACATTACCGCTGCACATACTGTCAAAGAAGCCCTTGCACTCTCGCAAAGAAAAGATATAGATATAACTTCTGCATCACTTGCAAAAACAGACAAACGCAAAAAAATGTATAATTTTGGTCCCTCCTATTTTGAAGTGCAAGAGCAGGTGATCTGTAATAGAGATATGCTACGGACAAACAATTTTCCACGATCAGTGGAAGATTTGGCTGGTTTGAGTATTATGGTTGGGGCAGATACAAGTTACATTGAAACACTCCGTAATTTGCAAGATGATGGCTATGATATTAATGTCACAGTCAGTCCTGATGATTCTACAGAAGAACTTTTACAAATGGTTGCAAACCATACAATTGACTGTAGTGTCGCTGATTCAAACATATATTCTATTAATCTTCGATACTTTCCAAATATCGCAATGGCATTTTCTATAAGCAGGAGAGAGCAGCTTGCCTGGATTCTTCCAAAGAATAGTTTAAAATTAAAAGTTGATATGTACTCATGGTTGAATGACTACAATCAAAAAGGTCTGATGGCACAACTCAAAGATCACTACTATGGGTATATCCTTTTTTTCGATTACTATAATACAAAAATGTTTTACAAGCGGATGAAAAGTCGCTTGCCAAAGTATAAAAAATATTTTATCCAAGCCGCTAAAAAGTATGGCATTCCATGGACACTTTTAGCAGCAGTCTCGTATCAGGAATCACATTGGAACCCTCGAGCAAAAAGTTTTACAGGAGTAAGAGGTCTTATGATGTTGACACGAAAAACAGCAAGGATACTAGGTGTAAAAAATAGGCTGAATCCACGACAGAGTGTTAATGGTGGAGCACGGCATTTAAAAGAGATGATACGTCATATCCCTCCCTCTATAAAAGATGAGAATAGGCTGAAATTTGCACTTGCTGCATATAATATTGGATATGGACATATTAAAGATGCAAGAAAACTTACTAAAAAATTAGGTCTGAATGAAAATGTGTGGAATGATTTAAAAACAGTGCTTCCACTGCTTTCACATAAAAAGTACTATAGAAATTTACAATACGGTTATGCACGAGGGGAAGAACCTGTAAAATACGTAGAGTCTATTTATAATTACAGGGATATATTAGAAAAGAAAAATGGGGAGTTAGTGACTCCCTAGTTCACTTAAAAAAGTCTCCATATCGTATTTTACTCTATACTCAGGAGTCATGATATGAATAAGCACATCACCTAAATCTACAACAACCCAATCACCGCTTTCATCAACATTGTTGAAGTGCTCTTCAGGTTTGAGGTCAGATTTGAGATGGTCTAAAAGTGCCAATGTGTGTTTTTGTCCAAGTGATGTGGCAATAATAGCGTAATCTACAATGTAGTTTTTGTCGTTTAAATCAAAAACCTCTATCGCTTCTGCTTTGTTTTTGTCAAGTGAGTCTGTTATTTTTTGTATTCTGTTTTGCATTATATTCCTTATAAAATTTGCTAATCTCTTTTGCAAGCGTTTTTGGTATTTTTTCGCTTTGCATATTTTGGCGTAATTGTGAAGAGGAGACATCCTCTTGTACTTTAAGCGTTATAAACTCTTTGGGTATAGAAAAGTTTTCTCGCGTAACGACAATGAAGCTTACTAACTTTTTCAGTGCTTCATAGTTATGCCAATTATGCAGAGAATTTACATTATCTGCCCCTATTACAAGGTAGATTTTACTATACATTGTTTTGAGATGCTCCACCGTCTCGATGGTTGGCACTTCTCTATTTAAATCAATTTCAAAAGAACTCACTTCTACATTTTTATACGATGCAAAAAGTGACCGCAGCCACTGTAAACGCAGCTGTGGAGATGCACAATAAGAGCTCTTAAATGGATTTAGATAGGTCGGCATTACGACGACTTTATCTATATATTCTAATTGCGTTAAAGCATCGACTATTTTGTAATGACCGGTATGTGGAGGATCAAAAGAACCCCCATAGAGTGCAACTGCTTCCATTTAATGCGAATTATAACTAATTTTCGATAAAATAAACGAATTAAATTTTACAGGATAGACAATGGCTTTAAAAATAGCTATTAATGGCTTTGGTAGAATCGGTCGCTGTGTAACACGCATTGCTGCAAAACGAGACGATGTTGAAATTGTTGCCATTAATGACTTAACAGATATTGATATGATGGTCTATCTCTTGCAGAATGATTCTGTGCATGGGACTTTTGATGTAAACGTAGAAAAATTAGATGCAGAGCACATTCTTATAGATACACAAAAAATAAAAATTTTTTCTGAAGATCATCCTGATAAACTCCATTTTGCAGAGTCTGGGGCCACTGTTGTCTTGGAGTGTACAGGACTCTTTTTAACTTCACAAAGTGTCGCAACACACTTACAAAGAGGCATACAAAAAGTGATACTTTCAGCGCCCACACAAGATAGTGTGACACCTACTTTTGTGATGGGAGTGAATGAAAAACTTTATAAGGGCGAACCAATTATTTCTAATGCCTCTTGTACTACAAACTGCCTTGGACCTGTTGCAAAAATCATTGATGATGCTTTTGGTATAGAAAAGGGGTTGATGACAACTATTCACTCTTATACGAATGATCAAAATCTTTTAGATGTAAAACACCGACGTGACAAGAGACGTGCACGGGCTGCAGCAGTGAACATGATACCAACAACAACCGGTGCAGCAAAAGCTATAGACCGTGTAATGCCTCAGCTTACAGGGAAATTACATGGGCAAAGTGTTCGTGTTCCCACACCAGATGTTTCAATGATGGATTTGAATCTTGTCATTGCTAAAAATACGACAGAGGAAGAAGTTAAAGCACTCTTTAATGAGAAAGCATCCACTGCGTTTGAGGGGATTTTACTTGTAGATAAAGATATGCGAGTTTCTCAGGATTTTGTGGGCTGTAACTATAGTTCTATTGTTGCAGAAGATCTTATACAGGTCATAGGTGGCAATATGCTCAAAGTAATGTCATGGTACGACAATGAATGGGGCTACTCCACACGATTGTTGGATATGGCTATTCACATTAGTAAATAAATCAAAAAAATAAGGATATATATGGAATTATTAAGTATTAAAAATTTAGATTTTGCAGGGAAGAAAGTTTTTATTCGGTGTGACTTTAATGTCCCAATGGATGAGTTTGGAAATATTTCTGATGATCGTCGTATCCGTTCTGCTTTGGCAACAATCCATTACTGTTTGGATCAAAATTGTGCTGTTATACTTGCTTCACATTTAGGACGTCCAAAAGGAGAAAGAGTTGAAAAATACTCCTTAGCACCTGTAGCACGAAGACTACAACATTTGCTAAAACGCTCTGTTACTTTAGCAGATGATGTGGTTGGTGAAGATGCTATGAGTAAAGCAGCTGCCTTACAAGAGCAAGAAGTCCTGCTTTTAGAAAATCTCCGTTTTGAAGCAGGTGAGACAAAAAATGACCCTGAACTTGCAAAAAAACTCTCTACTATGGCAGAGTTTTATGTGAATGATGCCTTTGGTGTAAGCCATCGTGCTCATGCATCTGTAGAAGGTATTACACATTTTTATGATAATGACCATAAAGCAGCAGGTTTTTTACTTGAGCGTGAAATCAACTTTTTTGGTAAGCTTATTAACAATCCTGTACGTCCTTTTGCCGCAATTGTTGGTGGAAGTAAAGTCTCTGGAAAATTAGAAGCACTAGTAAATCTTCTTCCTAAAGTTGATAAAATATTTATTGGTGGAGGAATGGCTTTTACATTCTTAAAGCAGATGGGTTATAGCATTGGTGCTTCTTTGGTTGAAGATGATTTACTTGAAGAAGCGCAAGGCATTATGGATGAGGCAAAAAAACTTGGGGTAAAACTCTATCTTCCTGTTGATGTTGTTGCCGCTGAAAAATTTGCTGAAGATTCTGTAAGTAAAATTGTTACCGCCCAAGAGATTCCTGATGCATGGATGGGACTTGACATCGGGCCAGCTACTGTAAGACTTTACAGGGAAGGATTAAATGATGTGCAAACCGTACTTTGGAATGGACCAATGGGTGTCTATGAGATGGATAAATTTGCAAGAGGTTCGTCTAAAATAGCACATTTTGTTGCTGATAGTTATGCTACAACAGTTGTAGGTGGTGGTGATACTGCTGACTTGGTACAACGTGTTGGTGTTGATGATGAGATGAGTTTTATCTCAACAGGTGGTGGTGCTTCTCTTGAACTCCTAGAGGGGAAAATCTTACCGGGTGTCTTACCTTTAATGGTAAAAAAATAAAAAGGAAACTAAAGATGATAATTGCAGCGAATTTAAAAACAAACCTGACACGGAGTGCGACGCATGAGTATATGCAAGAGCTAAAAAAATTTGCAGATGCTTCCTCTTGTGAGGTGCTTGTTTTTCCTGCTATGACATCTTTAGATACTTTTGGTATAGAGAGTATAACTGTAGGTGCACAAAATGCATACCCTACCGTAAATGGTGCCTTTACCGGTGAAACCGGTTTTGAACAACTAGAAGAATTTGGGATAAATACTATTTTAATAGGACATAGCGAACGCCGTCATATTTTGGGTGAATCACAAGAATTTCTTGTAGAAAAATTTAACTATTTTAAAGAGAAAAATTTTAAAATTGTTTTTTGTGTGGGTGAACCACAAGATATAAGAGAGGCGGGTAAGGAAGCAGTGCTTACATATATTAGTAAACAGTATGAGGGTATTGATACTGAGTATGAAAATCTGATTATAGCGTATGAACCTGTTTGGGCTATAGGAACAGGACTAACGCCAACACTTGAAGATATTGAGCAGATACATACTGCTTTAAAAGAAAAATCTTCTGCTCCACTTTTATATGGTGGAAGCGTTAAAGTGAATAATGCACAAGATGTTTTAAGTGTTAAGAATGTGGATGGTATTTTAGTGGGAAGTGCGGCTCTGTATTGTGAACATTTTGGAATGATGATAGAGTACGCTGATGCGTTAAAAAATAAAAAATAGAAGGATGAAAACAATGCTAATGGAAGGAAAAAAAGGTTTAATAGTAGGTTTGGCAAATAATAAATCAATTGCGTATGGAATAGCAAAAGCATGTGCTGCACAGGGTGCAGAGATGGCTTTTACTTACTTGAATGATGCTCTTAAAAAGAGAGTGGAGCCAATTGCCAAAGAGTTTGGAAGTAGTTATGTATATGAACTTGATGTTTCAAATGAAGAGCATATGGCTTCAATTGCTGCAAAAGTTGAAGCTGATTTTGGTAAAATTGATTTCTTGGTGCACTCTGTAGCTTTTGCTCCAAAAGAAGCATTGAGTGAACCTTTTATAAAAACAACAAAAAGTGCTTTCCAAATAGCAATGGATATTTCTGTTTACTCTTTAATTGATTTAACAAACCGACTAGAGTCTGTACTGAGTGATGATGCTTCCATTCTTACACTCTCTTATTTGGGTGGTCCTAAATATATAGTCAATTATAATGTTATGGGTGTAGCAAAAGCAGCGCTTGAATCAACAGTGCGTTATATGGCCGTTGATTTGGGGAAAAAAGGGCAACGTGTCAATGCTATTTCAGCTGGTCCTATTAAAACATTGGCTGCAGCTGGAATAGGGGATTTTAAACAGATTTTGAATTGGAATGAAGTCAATGCTCCACTTAAGAAAAATGTTACTATTGATGAGGTTGGAAACTCAGCAATGTATCTTTTGAGCGATTTAAGCTCTGGTGTGACAGGTGAAATTCATTATGTTGATGCTGGTTACAACATAATGGGAATGGCTGCGGCTGAGACAACACAGGAGGGCAAGACAATGCTTGCCTGGGATTTAGTGGACTAGGGTTAGTTACCAATAACGGGCAGCATCTCTAATCTCTTTATATGTGAAATGTTTACATCATCTGTATGTGTTTTCATATAAAGAGAAAATTTATCAATATAATCTTGCAGTTTAAATCTTTCCTTTGTTTGTATATTTTTCTTTTTAACACTAGGTTCCCACTCATTTTCAAACCATTCATCTAAATGTTTTTGTAAAAAACCTTCGCTTATATCACTCTTATGTGATACCTTTGGTTGTGTTTGTGGAGTACAAGCTGTCAAAAAAATAATAATTAGTGTGATATTTAGTTGTATAAGCTGTTTCATATAAGAATTATAGCAGGAAATTATATAAAATAGTGATTTTTCAGTGAACTTTAAGAATACTCTGTGCTATACTGTAGGCGAAATTTGAAAGATATAAGGAGAATATATGAAATTTACAAAAATGAGTTTAGTAGCAGCTTTACTAATAGGGTCAAGCGCATTTGCTCTTGATAACGTAAAAGTAAGTGGTGATGCTAATTTATATTACCAAACTACAGATGGTGCATCTGGATATGATGCAGCAAAAGGAAGAACAGGTGGGACTCTTTTTTCAAAAGATTCTAGTGCAGCTGATGCAGCGGTAAATTTAAATCTTACTGCGGATGTACTTTCTAATGATTTAGTTTCTGTAAGTGCAGGTGCAAGTTATGCAGTACTTACTACACTTGGATTAGAAAATAACTTCGTTTCTAATGTATGGGGTGGTGCACATACTGCTACTGCAGGAACTGGGTCTCAATTTGGTAAGGTTACGGTACCTGGTGTTGGTGCACTTGGTGGTGCTAAAGTTGAAGATGCAAGTTGGATGAAAGAGGCATGGATTGCTGCAACTAGTGGTAAAACTACTGCAAAAATTGGTCGTATGGCTCTTGACACTCCTCTTGCATTCACTGAAACATGGACTGCAGAAGAGAATACTTTTGATGCAGCTGTAGTAATCAACCAAGATATTCCAAATACAACTTTAGTTGGTGCGTATGTTGGTAATGGTAATGGTACGGAAACTTTTGGGAAGAGTGAGCAAAGTAATGTTCAAGCTCTTGGTTTAGCAAGTGCTCCAGTTGTAAATGCTAATGGTAAATTTGCTACATACGGTACAAATGGTGCATACGCAGCAGGTGTTATCAATAACTCTTATGCTCCTTTGGTAGCACAAGCATGGTACTATGATGTTGTTTCTTTAGCAACGGCATACTGGCTACAAGCTGATTTAGATGCATCTTCTTTAGGTGTTGACGGTCTTACTCTTGGTGCACAATACTGTGGTATGGATGCAGCAGGTTCAAATACAAAAACTGATAATGTCTATGCTTTAAAAGTTGGTTATGCAATGAAAGATATGTTCGCTGCAAGTGTAGCATACTCTCAAACTAACAAAGATGGTTCTTTGGGTGCTGCTGGTTTCAATACTGCAACTGCAACAGGTACAGCTCAGTCTAAACTTTATACTGAAGCATGGTGGAACTATGGTTATGTAACACAAAGAGATACACAAGCATATAACCTTACTGTTACATCTCCAGTAAATGGTCTCTTTGATTTAGGTGTGTACTATACATATGCTAATCAAGCAAAAGCAACAGGTCCTAGAGATGTAAAAGAATTTACAGCAACTGCTGGTAAATCTTATGGTCCAGTTGATTTAACTCTTGCTTACATCAACTCTGATTATGGTAAAGTTCAAGATGCAACAAATATTGTACAACTTTACGCAACACTAAACTTCTAGTAGGTATACATCAGACTCTATTCAGACTCCTTTTTTGGAGTTTGAACTCTTTTTCTTCATCCTCATCATTTATGATATAATTTCTATATGAAACTTTTATCAAAGCAGTTGGCATACCTTTTTTTTATGCTTTTTCTTATCTCTATCATCTCTTTTTTAGCAATTCATGCAGCACCAA
>CAYRVR010000014.1:10213-23895 GCA_964427835.1 uncultured Sulfurimonas sp.
TTTATGCTTTTTCTTATCTCTATCATCTCTTTTTTAGCAATTCATGCAGCACCAAATTCATTTTTTGCAGCAGGTGGACTCAACCCAAATATGACGCCTGAGGCTATTGCAAAATTACAGGCTGTTTATGGTCTTGATAAACCACTTTATGTGCAGTACTTTTCGTGGTTACAAAACATTATAACGCTACAGTTTGGTATCTCTTTTGTATCAGGTAATGATGTAAGCAGTGAAATACTCAAACGTCTTCCTATCACTCTTTGGATGAACATTATAGCTTTGATTAGTGTTTTTCTTTTATCGCTGTATTTAGGAATAAAATCGGCTCTTTTGTATGAAAAAAAGGGTGATTATTTTATCCGTCAGCTTGCATTAGTCTCTTTTTCTATGCCATCTTTTTATTTGGCACTGCTATTTATTATATTTTTTTCTATTCAACTAGGGTGGTTTCCTATTGCAGGGCTTCACTCTATAGAGCCAAAAGAAGGCATAGCAAATATAATTGATATGGCATGGCACTTAGTCCTTCCCATAGGAGTAATGGTCTTTGTAGGGGTAGGAAGTATGATAATGTATGTACGTTCACTTACATTAGAAATACTCAAGAGTGATTACTATTTTTTTGCACGCTCTCGAGGAGTGAGTCAAACGCAGCTGCTGCGTTTATATATTTTACCAAATCTTATGCCACCACTTGTGACACTTTTGGGACTTTCTCTTCCAGGTTTAATTGGTGGAAGTGTGATATTAGAGTCTATTTTTGGTATTGAGGGAATGGGGCAGCTTTTTTATATGAGTGCTTTGAGTAGAGATTATCCTGTTATTATGGGGATTTTGATGATTACTGCATTTTTAACGCTTTTGGGAAATATCATAGCGGATTTAATTTTACTCAAATTAAATCCCTATGTAAATAGAAACTAGGCTATGAATTAGTTAAAGAGTGCCTCAAGTGCATCAACACTCTCTCTTTTCTCTTGAATTTCACCTTCCTCATTCGTTACAGCATCATTTTCAATGAGTTCTATCTGCATACCTGTAAGCATGGAAGCAAGACGAATGTTTATACCACTTTTCCCAATAGCCTTACTTTTTTGGTCCGCAGGAAGAGTGATGATTGCTTTTTCATTTTCACCCTCTTCATTTTTTACAATCTCTACATGTGAGATGATCGCAGGACTCATTGTACGGGAGACAAAAAGCTCTGGTATAGTTGTGTACTCAATACAGTCAATGTTTTCACCAATAAGTTCCTCACTAACTGCGTTTATACGCACACCTTTAACACCAACAGTTGCACCAACAGCATCTACTTGAGGGTGTGTACTAAGTAGTGCAATTTTTGCACGTTCACCTGGAATACGCGCTGATTTTTCAATAATAACACTTCCCTCTGCAATTTCTGGAACTTCAAGTTCTAAAAGTGCCTCTAGGAATTTTGGTGAAGTACGAGAAAGCTCTATTTGCATACCGTTTTCTTTATCCATATTGACACGGCGTACAACTGCTTTGATATGGTCACCAACAGCAAATGACTCCCCTTTAATTCTACTTTTCATAGGTAAAACGGCACGGATTTCATCTACTTCAATGTAGGTATTGTTTTGTCCATCAACGCGTGTTACGCGGCCACTTACAAGTGTACCTACTTTTGATTTGTATTTATTATAGAGTTCATCTTCTACAAGACGTTGGATGTGGTACTCAATTTCACGGTGCAGACCCGAAGCGGCTGTTCTTCCATAATCTTCCAAGTCATGATCTATTTGAAGTTGGTCACCAAGTTCTACCTGATCATCATACTCTCTGGCTTCGCTGATAGAGATGTATGCAGGAGCAATCTCTTCATCTTGAAGTCTTTCATCGTCATCCGCAACAACGGTGATTGTTTGAACAATTTTTAAATTTTTTGTATCTTCATCTACGTATGCTTCAAAAGCAAAGTTTTGTCCAATAACTCTTTTTGCAGTTTGTACAAACGCAGTCTTCAGTGCTTCTATTACTTTTTCAGGTTGTAAACCTTTTTCATGCCCGATAGCTTCGGCAATGTCTAATATTTTTTCCATAGTCTATAGTATCCTTATGTTTGAAGAAATCTGACAATGATAATTTATGTTCTTTGGGGATTTCTTACGAAGTGAGTAATTATACATAAATTCTACTAAAAAGAGCTTTAACCAGATTTTTATGAGTTTTTTACTATAATGCAAGACTTTCAATATGATAAAGAGGAAATGAAATGGAATTAAAACTTGCTAGAACAGACTTAGATGCAAAACCGAAAAAGATTGATTTAAGTAAATTAGATGCAGAAGTAGCAAAAAACGATAGTATAATATTTTATTTTGATAAAGATAATTCTCATAAAGATTTACTTGCATTGCAAGACCATTATGAAGCGATGGGAAAAAGTTTTTATATGAGTGAAGTGAAGTACGGGTTGGCAGATAATGACTACATGTACCAAGTTCACATAATGAGCTAGAGAGTACAGATGAGTAAAAAACTATTTATCGAGACTTTAGGTTGTGCTATGAACAGCCGTGATTCTGAACATATGATTGCCCAACTCAAAGAGAAAGAGGGGTATGATACAACAGATGTGCTAGAAGATGCAGACCTTATTTTGATAAATACCTGTTCCGTACGTGAACGGCCTGTACATAAACTTTTTTCTGAACTTGGCGGCTTCAATAAAAGAAAAAAGAGTACGGCAAAGATTGGTGTTTGCGGGTGTACCGCCTCACACCTTGGTGAAGAGATTATAAAACGTGCACCCTATGTGAATTTTGTACTAGGTGCAAGAAATGTCTCAAAAATAAGTGAAGTACTCCACAAAGATAAAGCTGTTGAGATCGATATTAACTATGATGAGAGTGAATTTGCTTTTGATGATTTCCGTTCATCACCTTATAAGGCTTTTATCAATATCTCAATTGGCTGTGATAAAAAGTGTACCTTTTGTATAGTACCAAAAACACGTGGTGAAGAGATCTCTATTCCGGATGAGTTAATTATTAATGAAGCAAAAAGGGCTGTTTCCAATGGTGCAAAAGAGGTCTTTTTACTTGGACAAAATGTGAACAATTATGGCCGCCGTTTTTCTTCAAGTAAACATGAAAAAGTAAACTTTACAGAGTTGCTCCGTCGTCTTTCGAAAATAGAAGGTCTTGAACGTATCCGTTTTACCTCTCCACACCCTTTTCACATGGATGATGAATTTATAGAAGAGTTTGCAAAAAATCCAAAAATCTGTAAATCAATGCATATGCCTCTGCAGAGTGGATCGACAAAAGTACTTAAAGATATGAAACGCGGTTACTCAAAAGAGTGGTTTTTAAATCGTGTAGAAAAACTCCGCGCTGTTTCGCCTGATGTGAGCATTTCGACAGATATTATTGTAGGATTTCCTGGGGAGAGTGATGCAGATTTTGCTGATACAATTGATGTAATGAAACAGGTAAAATTTGACCAAATTTTCTCTTTTAAGTACTCTCCTCGTCCAGAAACCGAAGCACAGTACTTTAGTGATGTTGTTGATGAAGAGGTAGCTTCTGATAGACTTAGTTATTTGCAGTCACTCCATAATGAAATTATGGATGAAAAAAATGCAAGGCTTTTAGGCAATACGTACCGTGTTTATTTTGAAGATTTAAATAGAGACGGATATGTTTCAGGACGTAGTGATAATAACCTTGTACTTAAAGTCAAAGGCTCAGAGGAGTTACTAGGCGAATTTCGGGATGTCAAGGTAACTGCAATTGGCAGAACAATTTTAACGGGTGAGATTGTTGCTTAAACATTTAAGTCGCTCTTTTTTGCTGCTTTTTGTTCCTTTTCTTGGTTCTTTACTTATCCGTTTACTCTATTTGAGTAATAAAAAAGTTTTCCATGCACCGGAAAAAATAGGAGAGAATAGCACTATTTTTGCGTGTTGGCATGGTGAATTACTAATGCTACCGTATCTCTACAAGCATTACAGAAAAACGCCTCATGCAAAAGTACTCATTTCACCGCACTTTGACGGACAGCTTATTTCAAAGACCATACGCTACTTTGGTTTAGAGACACTTGCCGGTTCTACAAATAAAAATGCTGCACGTGTTTTAATTCAGGCAATGAAGAGTATAAAAGAGGGATATGACATAGGTATAACACCAGATGGGCCAAAAGGGCCTCGTCATGAAGTTGCAGATGGTATAATAGTAATGGCACAAAAAACAAGGGCCAAAATTATACTTGTTGAGATTAAACCAACAAAATATTGGCAATTACACTCTTGGGATAAGTTTATTATTCCAAAGCCTTTTGGAACACTCCATTTTTATGCAACAGAGGGAATCGATATAAGCGCAATGGATATGCAAGAGGCAAGAGCAATGATTAAAAAAGGTTTATTGGCACATGAACACTAAATATGCTTTTCCTATAACTGCGTTTGTATTTATCTTTGTTATGGTTGTCTATTTTCTTGTACATCCTTCGTATGTCAAGTCGCTTGAGGCAAAGTACTATTATGAAACAGGGAACTATTCAAAAGCATATACTTTAGCAAATGAAGCATTTTCTTTAGATCTTTACAACCGTATGGCTTCAACTGTAATGGCACAGTCTAAAATTGCAATGAAGTACCAAAAATATATTGCTCAGGCAAAAAAATATATGCAAGAGATAAATACCATAGCCGCAAAGAATAATATTACAGATGCTGACAGGGCGAGGATAAAGCTAATGAGTCAAATAGTGGTTGACTCCTATGTTAAATTAGCTCCAAGCGTAATGACACATGAAGATTTGGTGCAAAAGGCCAAAGAGTATCATGATAATTTTGAGAAACTCCTTGAAAAAGTTGCTCGATAGTAAACGTGTAGCGTTTATGCACTATCTTCGTGAAGTGCGAGGATACTCAAAATTAACTATACGGAGTTATGATGCTTCCTTACAAGAGGCTTTGGGGTTTGTAGAAATAGAACAAAAAAATAAAAAATTTGTTATTAATCTTATGCCTTATCGTATGCATATCGCAGAGCTCAATCCAAAGACTATTAGTAAAAAATTAAGCGCAATAAGAAGTTTTACAAAGTATTTGAATGAGAATGGAGTAAAAGTTACTTTGCAATCCGATGCGACACTCAAAGTTGCTAAAACACTTCCAAAGCCAATTGCGCATAAACATATTTTGGAGGCTTTGCATGAGGCAAGTTTGCAAGAGAAACTTATTGTTATTATGCTTTATACCTTAGGATTGCGAATTTCTGAACTTGGTGCAATTGAACTGCAGGATATATCAGAAAAATGGCTTCGTGTTACAGGAAAAGGGAACAAACAAAGAGATGTCCCTATACTTGAAGCAACAAAAAAGTTACTAGATGAGTATTTATCCCATTCTTGTGCAAAAAAATTCCTTTTTGAAAAAAAAGGCGAAAAATTAAGCGAAAATAGTTTAAGATATACGATTACTAAAGTTTTTGAACGTGTGGGATTAAAAGTGACACCGCACCAGTTACGTCACTCTTATGCAACTTCACTTTTAAATGGTGGTGCACCCATAGTTGATGTGAGTGAATTGTTAGGACATGCCTCAATGGCAACAACACAAATATATACAAAATTAGGAAGTGCATTGAAACAGGAAAATTACCATAAAGCACATCCTCTTTGCAAGGGAGAGCAGTAGTGTTTGATAGAATTTTTGAGGCTATGTATGCAAAAGTCTTTATAAATATTATTGTCAAACGTTTTACAACTCTTGTATATATTGAAATAGACTCTAAAAAAGGCGTGCAAAGCAGTCTTGAAAAAGAGTTTGAATCTGTAGAATTTAATGATGCTATGTATGAATTTATTCAAGAGTATGTAAAAGAGTCCCCCTACTTTTATGTTACAGTATTGGATACTTCTTCACAACAAGGTGCTGTACCAACATGTAGCAAAAATAGAATAGATTACTATGCATTAGTTGAAAATATAGAGTACAAATGCCAAAATAAAACATGGGCATTTTATACCACACATGATGCAATTGTTTCGATAAAGAAAAAATATGCAACAGTAGGTGTGGATTATATTTTTTCACCGTATGCTATTTTAAGTGATTTTTTTAAAGATAAAATAGATTCTCATCTTGCCCTCTATATTCTTGTCCAAGAAAATTATTTATCAATTGCTATTTATGAAAATTCGCAGCTCTTGTATGCACACCATTTAGATATGATGGTGCAAGATGATTTTGATGCAATAGAGATGGATGAACATCTTGATGAGTTACCCTTGGATGATGATGCTGTTGAACTTGATAATATAACACTTCCAGATGAGGAAGAGATTGAAGATTTTGCAGATATTGAAGATTTGGATGCTATAGACGATATAGATGAATTTTCTGAAAACAAAGATGTTGATGAGGAACTTTTGGAATCAACAGATACACTTAAAGATGCTGATGATACAAAATTCAATGAAGATTATCAAAGATTTACACTTATTCAGGCTGCTGTAGCAGAATTTTATAAAGATGAGCGTTATGAGAGTAGATTTGTAGAAAATGTCTATGTGGCAGATTCTGTTGGTGTTACAAATGATTTTAAAAAGTACCTTGAAGAAGAGATGTTTTTTAATGTTTATGTGCGACGTGCTGATTTGGCGCTTGAGGTGTGTGAACTGGCAAAAAAGGAGCTTGGTCTATGAAATATAGCTATATAGAACCACGTAAAAAGAGTCCTTTTACGCAAGAAGTCCAGCTTATGGTTGCTTTTTTTTCCATTACAATAATTATGCTTTTTTCTACGTATCTTTTTTTACTCTATAAAGATTATAATTTTCAAAAAGATCAGCGTAATATATTGACAAAACAGGTAGAATTGAAAAAAAATATTGCTGATATGAAAAAACAGATAGCTTTTATAAACAAACAAGAGGCACTTGGTGAAAAAATTTATACCCAAAACAGTGTCTTAAAGGATTCTATCGCAAATCTTTTTGACCTTGTCCCTGAGCGTATAACTCTCTCAAAAGCGAAGTTACTTAAAAATGGGCTTATCTTATATGGTATAACACCAAATAAGGATGTTTATAACTTTATGTTGCAGGCACCGCTTCGTTCGATTTTTCAAGAGACATATAGCAGTTTTTATCCTGCAAAAAATGGATGGCTGCGTTTTGTTTCGACAAACTATGTAAAAGATGACTTTGCACAAGAGGAGACAAATAGTAATGAAAATTAAGATGTCACGCCACTATTTATATATTTTGCTCTCTTCTTTATTTCTTTTTCTTTTTGTGTTGCTTTTTGCATTTTTGGTACTGATACCAAAGGGAAAAGAGTATAGACAAGAGCGTTTAGAGTTGAAAAAAAGCAGTGTAAAGCTGCAACAGTATCAAGATTTTCATGACAGAGTCTATAAAAAGCTTAAAGATCTTCAAAGTAAAAATAGGCACATTATTACTGCTTTTGAGAATAGATTTGATGCAACACGCTTTCAAAAAGAGAATAAAAATTATTTTGCTTCTTTAAAACTCTCAAAAGTTGTTAATGGAGCAGATGAAGCTGGCTTTAGTGTCTATGAAGTCAATACAACTTCGCATATTGCTTCACCGGCAAATTTCTATAACTTTTTAGATGCGCTGAATAAATCTGACTGGATTATAGGGGTGAATTTCCCTATCACATTCCAACGTGATGCAGAGATGATACGCTCCTCCTTTCGGATGAAAGTTTATGCCAATAAAGAGGATATAAATACAACTAAATCTAAATCAGAAGCCAAATAGGGACGGAGTTTCGGCTCTATTTTGAGCAGTCGCATCTTTTCTTTTAGTTTTTTATCTATTTTTGTCACTGTAATAAAAGGTGCGATAAAAATATACTTTGGCATAAACGAAACTATCCATTTTCTTGCGATGACAACACTCTTTTTTTCTTTGAGAAGTGCTCGCTCGTGTGCAGTTATTATTTGTCCTTGAGATTTAAAGTATTTATCAATTGTATAGATGGCGCTGCGTTTAGAATGTGGATTGGCAAAATAGGCAAGCCCTTTAAACTTTTGAACAGCCTCCTTTTGAATAAGCATTTCACAATCTTCATCTATGTAAGAAAAACTTTTTTGAATTCCCTTTTTATACTCTTTGAGCAGTGGTTGTGCATGCTGTTTTCTAAAACGATTGCGTTTATATTTTTCATCGCTGTTACTAGCATCTTCAAAATATTTGTAATTGTGTTTATGTAAATAGCTAAGAAGCTCCTCTTTATCGAGATGCAAGAGTGGTCTGTAGAGTATGTAGGAGTCGCGTTGCTCTTTTGTTTGCATACCAGCAAGTTCCACACATCCGGCACCCTTGCAAAATTGCATAAGCATCCACTCAAAGCGATCACCAAGATGGTGGGCAGTAAGGAGAACATTATAGGAGTGTTGTTGTATGAGTGTTTCAAAAAAATCGTAACGGATTGCTCTTGCTTGTGCCTCAAAATTTGATTGTATGTTTGGGGCCTCTAAAAGATGGCATTTGAAATTATAGGTATGTGCAAGTTCTTTGGCATAAGCGACCTCTTCTTTGCTCTGTAAACGCAGTCCATAATCAACAATAGCAATATCAAAAGCAATGTTGTTTTGTAAAAGTAAAAAAAGGAGTGCCGTAGAGTCTCCACCGGCAGAGAATGCCAGAAGATTTTTACTCTGTTTGAGTGCCTTTTTAGTTGTTTCTTGTAGCATTATCTACAGTGGCAGTGAGGGTATCACCAACAAGTTGGGTAATTTTTGCACTATAGATTGTGCCAAATTCTAAATCTTCATCAACTGTTTTGTCATTGACATAGATTTCACCGTCAATATCAGGAGCCCAGAGAAGTTCTCTTGCGCTGAGGAGGTATTCATGTTCTTCACTCGGGCCATCAATAACAATCTCTTTTGTTTTTCCTACTTCTTTTTGGAGAGATTCTTTTGTCGCTTTTGCAACAATTTCACCTAAAATTTCTGCACGTTGTGCTTTGATTTCATCTGAAATTTTATCATCCATTGCAAATGCAGAAGTGGTCTCTTCATCGGAATATGCAAAAACATTTATACGGTCAAAACCAAAGTTCGCTGCAAATTCACACATTTCATCAAACATCTCTTGCGTTTCATGTGGATGTCCTACAATGAAGCTTGTACGAACAAATGAATTTGGAAGTGACCGCATGAAATTGAGGAGTTCGAGGGTTTTTTCTTTGCCAAAACCGCGTTTCATTAAACGCAGCATATCATCATTGATATGCTGGATAGGCATATCGAAATAGTTATGAAAGATAGTACTTTTTGCAATATTCTTAAGAAGATTCATACTTGTTGTTGATGGGTAGAGATAGAGAATACGTGCAGAACGTACACCCTCAATAAGCTCGATTCTTTGGATTAAAAGGCTCAAACCATCTTTGACATTTTGGTCACGCAGGTAAGATGAGGAGTCTTGTGAAACAAAAGAAAAATCCCAATACCCCTGTGCAACCAAAGATTCCACCTCTTTTGCGATAGAGTCCAAATTACGGGAGTGGAGCTTTCCTTTAAAAGATGGAATGGCACAAAAACTACAGGTTTGATTACACCCTTCACTGAGTTTAATGTAGGCATGATAACTTGAACCCGTTACAACTCTCTCTGCTCCGTCTATTAAAAATACTTCCTCAGAAAAACGGCTTTTTTTCTCCACTAAAAGTTCATCAATCTTATCATAATCACCCACACCAGTGAAAATATCTACCTCAGGAATTTGCTCCATAAGTTCCTCCTGGTAGCGTTCACTCAAGCATCCAGCCATAACAAGAAGAGAATCTTCTTTACGTGCTTCATGCAGAGAGAGGACAGTGTTGAGTGACTCTTCTTTTGCAGCATCAATAAAACCGCAAGTATTGACAATAATAACATCAGCTTCTTCATTATCATCTGTGAGTTCAAAATTTTTGAGTCTGCCCATCATTACTTCAGTATCTACAAGATTTTTTGTACAGCCAAGAGAGACTATGTGGAGTTTATTGCTCATATCTTCTTTTTCCTAATTTTTATGTAATTATAGCGTATAATAGCGCTATGAAAATATATGATGTAATTATTTTGGGTGCGGGAGCCTCTGGGCTTATGTGTGCTTCTAATCTCTCTAAGAAAAAAAAGATACTGCTTATTGATACAAATGCAACTCTGGGAAAAAAGATTCAAATATCTGGTGGGGGCAAGTGTAACATTACTAACGCAAGTGTAACATTGGAAAATTATGAGGGTGATAAGGAGTTTTTATCGGCTGTTTTGAAGAGTTTTTCACGTGATGCTCTGCTTAGATGGCTCGATAGAAATGGCATTGAAATAGAACTAAGAAAAGGACGTTACTACTTTTGTAAAAAGAGTGCTATGGATGTTGTTGATGCACTTAAACGCAGCCTTAAAGGTGTAGAAATTGTACTACAAAATAAGATACTTAGTGTTAAAAAAGAGGGTGATATTTTTCTTGTAGAGACAGAAAAAGGGTCTTTGCGTACATCTAGGGTTGTTGTGGCAACAGGTGGCGAGAGTTTTAAAAATATTGGAGCTAGTAGCATTGGTTTGGAGATTGCAAAAAGTTTTGATATTGCGGTGAAAAGTTTTCGACCTGCTCTGGTTGGATTGACATTACAAAAAGAGCAGTTTTGGATGAAAGAATTAAGTGGATTAAGTTGTTATGTCCATATAAAAGTTGCAAATAAAACTCTTAAAGAGGAGATGCTCTTTGCACACAAGGGCATTAGTGGACCTGCTATTCTTTCAGCATCACTCTACTGGACAAAAGGCAATATAAGCATAGATTTTTTACCAGAGAAGAGTGTTTTAGAGCTTTTACGTGCACAAAAGAGACTCATAAGTTCACAATTACCATTGCCAAAACGTCTTGCTAAAGCCTTGCTAAACGCAGTGGATGTAGAAGATAAAGAGGTAAAGAAGCTGACAAAAAGAGATAAAGAAAGACTTTTAGAACTGCATGAATATAGCTTTTCTCCCGCTGGAAATTTTGGATTTACAAAGGCTGAAGTAAGTGCGGGTGGTGTACTTACAGAGGAGTTAGAGCAGCAGTCATTAGAGAGTAAAAAAGTAAAAGGACTTTACTTTATTGGTGAAGTTGTCGATATAACAGGGGAACTTGGTGGTTATAACTTCCAATGGGCTTTTGCAAGTGGGTACTGTTGCGCAAAACATATAAATTAACTTTTTTAATTTAAAATTTATATAGATTCAAGTAGAATGGTAGCATTTCTTGCTGTATGGTAATAAAAAAGAGGTAGTAAAGATGGGTATATTGAAATTATTTAGTATAGGACTTGTGTTTGTATTGGCACTGAGTGGATGTGGTGGAAACAATAGTGATGCACCAGTCTCTCCAGAGACAAATAGTAGCGTAGTAACACCGCCAGAAGGGAATATTACAAACCCTGCAGTAACAGTTATTTTACCGATATCAAGTACGGTACTTACAACAAATGGGCAGGTTGTTACAATTGATGTAAGAGTTTTTGATAGTGCAAATAACCCTTACTCTGAGGGAAAGGTTAAAGTTATAAATTCTCCTGATGTACTTAATGGTCGCGATGTTGGTACATTTGATAAATATGAATCTGATTTAACAAATGGGGTAGCTACTTTTACATACACAGCTCCTGCAGACCTTGCAGCGGATACATCCTCTTTGTCTTTTGGATTTTACCACGATTCAGATCCGTCAAAAATAAAAACATACACTATGTCTATTGTGCCTGAAACAAATCAAATAATCATCTCTAGCTATAAACTGGTTTCAAGTAATGCTGAAAATGTAAAAATGAATCTCAATGCAACACTGGGTATTTCTTATAGTGTATATGACTCTAATGGTGAGAAGTTGAGTGATGATGCTGTAAAATCCATTACAGTTACATCTTTAAACCCGAGTCTTGCAACGCTTTCAGATAGTTCAGGTAACACTGGATATACTAAATTAACACAGCTTGATAAAAATGCGATGACTGTGTATGTAAATTCAAATACGCTTTCTGGTCTTGTTCCTTTGAAAGTTGATGCAACTTTTCTTGATGCGAATGATGAGGAACAAAACTTGACTAAGGTATATAGTCTTGTTGTACTCTCTGGCCCACCAACAGCATTTAGCCTCTCGTATGCAGGGACAACACAAGATAAAGATCATGCAAAATTTATTGAGCATTGGGTACTGACGGCTACAGATAAATATAATAATTTAATTAATACAAATCCTACTATTTCAACGGGGATGCTTGCAGGGTATGCACAAAGCAGTGCTGTGACACCAACAAATGCAGGGAATTATCTCTTTGCTTCTACAGCAAATGGAGGAAGCATCGCAAATGCTACTCCTGATGAATTCCATGCCCAATCTGGTGTGTTTGATAATGTAGATTTTGATCATGACTATTTAGTTACTTATGGAAATGGGTATACCTATGATGCCTCAGGAAAATGGGATATTAATAAGAGTGATTCAAGTACAGTGCTACTAGCTGATAGCTATGATGGGGCTGATGTTTCTGGTTTAGGTTTTGCAGTTGGAAATAACTACAGACAAGATATGTGCCGTGATGGTTCAGAGTGGGTTGGAAATGTTTATTCACAAAACAAGAATTATATTTTAGATGCTAATGGAAGTATAGTTCTTGATGCGGAGTATGATTACTATATGGTTGGTAAAGATGTGATGTTGTGGGTAAATCTTATAGGTTCTGCAAACAATACTATTACAAAAGTTGGTGAGGCACGTAAAATTACACTTCGAGGAGATGGTCTTGAAGGAGAAAGTTATAGCTTTTCAAAAGGTTATACGGGTGTTATCCGTTTAAATGTTCATGTCGCTGATACTACTGAATATTACAGAAATGCAAATTTTTATGCTCATGTTGAGGTTTCATCAGATGATACAAACTGGACGATTGCTGGAAGTTCTATGAGTGATGGTAATATTACAGATTGTACTCTTAATAGTGGGGTTGCGTATGTTGATGTAAATATTACAGATCCAGCGGGGAGTGCGGGAAGTGTGAGTTTAACGAAAGTACTCGTTAGAGATGAATTTTAAAGGTAAGCATGATGATAAAAAATAAAATGGTAAAAATAGTAACTTTAGCAACTTTGCTAGGAACGTCAGTAATGGCTGATACAGTGATATATCCTGATTATTCACTTATTGGTATTGAAGGTGGATACACAACTATTACGAATGACATTGATAGTGCTACAAGTAGCAGTAATGTAAATAGTTCTTCAAATAGTATAGGCTTGAAAATTGGGGCAGAGTCTTATAATTATAGAATATTCTTAACAGCAAATTACTACACAAAACCAGATAATAGCTATGATTATATTGGAAGTTATGGCGGAGAGTTTGACTATTTGTTAAATTTTTCTACACGGGCAAATTTTTATTTGGGTGTCAATGCCGGTATTGCAAATATGAAGTTTCTTGCACCGAATGAAATAGAAAAACGTGTTATCTCTGATCCTTATTTTGGTGGTGATGCAGGTTTGAATTTTCATGCAACAAAACTTATAGATTTAGAACTTGGTGCAAGACTTATGATGCTTGATGCAACAAATACAAAAAATGGTGTGAAATATACATTCAATAACTTCATTACAGGCTATGCAAGTATTATTTTTAAATATGAAATGAAGTAGTAA
>CAYRVR010000014.1:23995-28499 GCA_964427835.1 uncultured Sulfurimonas sp.
TTTTTGAAATTAGGAATTGATCTCGCTCTTAATGACTTTTGCAAGTTCACTACACTGAGTAATTTTTTGTGCATTCGAGAGTTTTTCATCTAAGAGTATATTAATAAAGGCACTTCCTACAATAACACCATCTGCCCCCTGCGCTTTTGCTTTTGCAGTTTTTTCATTCACACCAAATCCAACATATACAGGTGTATTTGTATGGTGTTTGATAGAGGCTAAGAAGGGTTGCAGATCCTCAGCTTTGCCTGCTCCTGTAATTCCTGTGTATGCAACCATATAAATGAACTTTTGTGCATCTGCTACAAGTTCTTGTATGCGTTCATTTGAGTCTGTAGGGGCTACAAAAGTAATGTTGGCTAATTTGTTCGCCTGAAAAAGATCTGCATAAAGTAAGGCTTCTTCATGGGGTACATCAGGAATGATGAGTCCATTGACACCGAGTTGTTTTGCTAATGGAAGGAGTTTTTGCATATTTTGTTGGTAAAAACTGTTAAAGTATCCCATCCAAAGTGTATCGACCTTGGGTGCAACTTCTTTTGAAATTGCAAGAAGATCTTTAAACTTAAAACCAAGTTCAAGGGCTTTATGGTTTGCTTCTTCAATGGCTGGACCATCTGCTACGGGATCAGAGAAGGGTACACCTAGTTCAAGGGTATCTACCCCATTTTCACCGAGTGCGAGTGCAAGGTCAATACTAAAAGATTTCTCTGGATATCCAGATGTAATATAGGCTACAAGTTTTTTCATTATACGTCCAAATCGGGAGTTTTTAAGAGGGAGAATTTTATTTTGCTGAGTTCATTGTCAAGTTTGAGATCATCATGCCATGTGGCAAACATATCACTAATCCCTAAGAGCCAATCAACAGTCTCTTTATTTACAGAACTTTTTTCTCTAAGTGATTCAAGTTCATCTTCAACAAAGGATGCAAGTTTGTTCATAGGTGCAATTTGTAGATAGCCTGATGCTGACTTTATATTGTGAAAAACACGAAAAAGTTCATTAATGCTGCGTTTATACATATTAGGCTTTGTAAGGTCTATAATCATTACTTCCATACTCTCAACCATCATTGCATAGTGGTCTAGAAACTCATCTACGATTTCAAAATCAAAGTTTGCATCTAAATCACTTCTTATACCCATAAATAAATTCTCCTATATGATGCAAATTATAGCAATTTTTGGTTAAAATACCTCTATTAATAAAAAAAGAGTTTTTAAATGAGCAAAAAATTAACAATATCTTCCATAAAAAAAGCAAAAGGTGCCAAACCTTTGGTCATGATTACCGCTTATGATGCGCTCTTTGCGAAACTTGTGAGTGAAAGTGCAGATATGATCTTGGTGGGCGATAGTTTAAATATGAGTTTTGCGGGCAAGAGTGATACGCTCTCTGCAACACTTGATCAGATGATTTACCATACAAATGCGGTCTGTATGGGTGCCAAAGAGAGCTTTGTAATTTGTGATATGCCCTTTGGCACATATACAACGAAAGAAGATGCCCTTGCAAATGCAATACGCGTTTTTCAACAAACTCCTGCTGATTGTGTAAAAATTGAAGGTGGCAGAGAAAAAGCCGCTATTATTGAACACTTGAGTGCGAATGGCATTGCTGTATGTGGACATATTGGTTTACTTCCTCAATCTGTACGGAGTGAAGGCGGTTATAAAGTTAAGGGAAGGACCTTGCAGGAGCGTGAAGAGATAATCGCAGATGCAAAGGCCGTAGAGGCTGCAGGTGCTTTTTGTATGGTTATAGAAGGAACAAAAGCAGATGTAGCTAGAGATGTGGCTGCGGCTGTAAGTATTCCTGTCATTGGCATTGGTGCGGGAGCTGATGTAGATGGACAGGTGCTTGTCTTTTCTGATATGCTTGGACTTTTTGAAGCTTTTACTCCAAAATTTGTAAAGAAATATCTTGATGGTGCAGGCTTGGTAAAAGAGGCCATCAAAGAGTATGCTCATGAAGTACAGAGTAAAAAATTTCCAACTGAGGAATATACATACTAATGGAAAGAGTGGTAGATATAGAGACTTTTAGTATTGAAGATGAGAGTAGTGAAGTTACACTCCGTCCCGATGCTTGGAGTGAATACATTGGTCAAGAACAGATCAAAAAAAATCTTTCTGTCTTTATAGAAGCTTCTAAAAAAAGAGATGAAGCACTTGATCATGTTCTCTTTTATGGCCCTCCAGGTCTTGGAAAAACAACACTTGCTCTCATAATAGCCAATGAGATGAATGCTAACATTAAAGTAACGGCAGCTCCTATGATAGAAAAAAGTGGTGATTTGGCTGCTATTTTGACGAACTTGGAAGAGGGTGATATTTTGTTTATAGATGAAATCCACAGACTCTCTCCAGCGGTTGAAGAGATTCTCTACTCTTCTATGGAAGATTACCGAATAGATATCATTATAGGGAGTGGTCCAGCAGCGCAAACTGTTAAAATTGATTTACCCCGTTTTACGCTTATAGGTGCAACAACCCGTGCGGGAATGCTTTCAAATCCTCTCCGTGATAGATTTGGTATGAGTTTTCGAATGAATTTTTATACTCATGATGAACTTGCAAAAATCATAACACAGGCTGCACAAAAACTTGATAAAGAGATTGTCTATGATGCTGCGTTTGAGATAGCTAAACGCAGCAGGGGTACACCGAGGATTGCACTGCGTTTACTGCGTCGTGTAAGAGATTTTGCAGATGTTGCCGATGAGGTTGGTATAGGACACAAAAGAACGCAATATGCGCTTGATGAATTAGGTATAAATTCGCATGGCTTTGATGAGATGGATTTACGTCTGTTACATCTTTTAGCTTCCGCAAATGGGCGTGCTATGGGTCTGAGTACAATAGCAGCGGCACTGAGTGAAGATGAAGGAACGGTAGAAGACGTACTTGAGCCTTATCTTATAGCAAATGGGTACTTGGAACGTACAGCAAAGGGCCGAAAGGCAACACGAGCAACTTATGATGTACTCAATATGAGTTGCGTAAATGCAGATGGGACACTTTTTTAGATGAGAACACAATATTTTATTGCAATACTTTTTGCAACTGCGCTTTACTGGATGTATCTTCTGTATGAACCATTTCTTATGGTTATCACTATAGCAGCTCTTTTAGCAGTCTCTACGGCGACACTGCAAAAATATTTTGAAAAAAAGTTCCATTCAAAAATGGGAGCGACCATCGTATCAAGCCTTTTACTTGCTACACTTTTCTTTGCACCTTTAGGGTATTTCTTAACAAACTTAACCATAAAGCTAAATCATCTTAATCCGGATGCTTTACAAAATGTTGAGCGTTATGTGCAACATTTTATCGATAATCCTCCTTCATATTTGCACTTTGTAAAACCGTATATTGCAGATAGCTTGAATGGATTTGATATTAACACTTTGACAACAAATGCCCTTCATATTGCAGGAAAAATTGGTGCAATTAGTGCTGGTTTTGTAAAAAATGCTTTTTTGGTAATTGTATTTTATTTCTTTGCAAATTACTATGGTGAAAGTATGGTCCGATTTTTAAAACGTATTGTACAGATGTCCGCAGAGGATAGCAAGTTGCTTATCAATGAACTCTCTTCTGTAATGAGTGTTGTCTTTTACTCTATCATTGTAACAGCGATGTTTGAGGGTGCACTCTTTGGAATTGCTATCTCGTTTATGGGTTATAGCGGTCTTCTTTTTGGAATTATGTATGGTTTCACTTCTCTTATCCCTGTTGTTGGGGGTATTTTGATGTGGTTGCCATTTATGATTTATGAATTTTCACTTGGGCATAATGCAAACGCTATTTTTATAGCTGTTTACTCTGTTGTTGCTATTTCTATCGTGGCGGACACTTTTGTTAAGCCGCTCATTATACGAGAAATTAATCAAAGAGTGTCCAAAGATGAAGCTGGGAAGATGAATGAACTTGTTATCTTTTTTGCTATCATCGCTGGTTTGGCCTCCTTTGGGTTTTGGGGAATGATTCTAGGTCCTGCTATTACCGCATTTTTTCTAGCAGTATTAAAACTCTTTGAAGCACGCTCACGAGAATGTGAACTTAAAGAAGATTGTTAGCTATTGTTTATAAATTTCGGGTTTGTCCCCTTTCCACCTTCTATGGAGCCAGAACCAGAATTTTGGTTCTTTTGTGATGAGTTCGCTTAACCAATCCGCCTGACGCTGTGTGGCGATTTGAATGTCGTGTTGCTCATCATCTGTTTTGGGTACTTCTATTTCATCAAAAAGCATAAGAGTGTAGTTCTCTTCATCATCTGTACGAATGGTTACAGGGATAATAGCAGCATTAAATTTTCTTGCCAAATAGGCAGGTGTTGAAGTTTGTCGCAAGGGTTTGCCCAAAAATTCCACCATAACACCCTCTCTTTTGTTGATGTTTGTATCGATGAGAAGACCACTTGCCTTCTTTTGCTTAATGAGTCGGATGAGAGGTTTGATAACATTTGTCTTTTCAAGGTTGGTATTACCAAAGCGTGA
>CAYRVR010000015.1:0-5779 GCA_964427835.1 uncultured Sulfurimonas sp.
CACCAACATCCAAGAAGTTTGCAGGTGTTCCACCCATATAGTTGATGGTATCCATTGTACCCATCGCAAGACCGGCACCATTTACCATACAACCAATCTCTCCATCAAGAGCGATGTATGAAAGACCATATTGAGAAGCTTCTCTCTCATCTGGATCCTCTTCAGTGATATCTCTCATCTCTTCAATGTCTGCATGACGATAAAGAGCAGAATCATCAAATCCCATTTTACCATCAAGTGCAAGAAAGTCCCCTGCTCCTGTTTTGATTAAAGGATTGATTTCAATCATCTCTGCATCTTTATCCATATAAACTTTAAAAAGTTTTGATGCAAAATCAATCATTTTTCTTTGTTCATTTTTATCTGTAATGCCAAGACCAAAAACTAACTCACGGCCATGAAATCCTTGAAAACCAATTGATGGATCAACTTGAACTTTAATGATTTTTTCTGGAGTCTTTTCAGCTACAGTTTCAATATCCATACCACCTTCAGTAGAAGCCATAATGATTGGCATCTCAGCAGCACGATCAAGCACAACAGAGAGATAGAGCTCATCTTTGATATCTGCACCCTCTTCTATGTAAACCTTTTGTACAAGTTTTCCTTCTGGACCAGTTTGGTGTGTTACTAATGTCATACCAATAATTTCAGAAGCAAGTTGTTTTACTTCTTCTAAACTCTTAGCAAGTTTAACACCACCACCAAGACCACGTCCACCTGCATGGATTTGTGCTTTGACAACCCAAATATCTCCACCAAGTGTTTCAGCCGCTTTTACAGCCTCATCCGGTGTATTTGCTATAATACCTTTTGGTGTAGGAACACCATACTGAGCAAAAACTTGTTTTGCTTGATACTCATGTATATTCATCTATTCTCCTTGTTATAAATTAAGTCTACTTATTAAGCCTTGGGCGCAATCATTTCTTGAGGTTTCACATACTCATCAAACTGTTCAGCAGTTAAAAGACCAAGTTCAATTGCTGTCTCTTTGAGTGTTGAATTGTTCGCATGCGCAGTTTTTGCAATTTTTGCAGCGTTTTCATATCCAATATATGGATTAAGAGCTGTTACAAGCATTAAAGAATTGTTTAAATAATAATCAATTTTATCTTCAACAGGTTTTATTCCAACAGCCGCATTATCGTTAAAAGAAACTATAGAGTCACTTAAAAGTCTTACAGATTGTAAAAAGTTGTATGCAATTACCGGTTTAAAGACATTTAATTCAAAATTACCTTGTGATGCTGCAAAACCAATTGTTGCATCATTTCCCATAACTTGACATGCTACCATTGTTACTGCTTCACTTTGTGTAGGATTAACTTTACCTGGCATAATAGAACTTCCCGGCTCATTTGCTGGAATTTCAATTTCACCAATACCACAACGTGGGCCAGAAGCTAACCAACGAACATCGTTCGCAATTTTCATCATATCAGCAGCGAGTGCTTTAAGTGCACCATGTGCAAAAACAAGTGCATCGTGAGAAGTTAAAGCATGGAATTTATTTGGAGCTGTAATAAAATCATGTCCAGTTAATTCACTTAATTTTTTTGCAACTCTCTCACCAAGTTCAGGATGTGCATTTAAACCAGTACCAACAGCTGTACCACCAAGAGCAAGTTCACGAACAGCTTCTAAAGAATCTTTTGCCATCTTCTCAGATTTGTTAAGCATTTCAACCCAACCACTGATCTCTTGACCAAGTGTAAGTGGTGTAGCATCTTGAAGATGAGTACGTCCAATTTTTACAATATGAGCAAACTCTTCACTTTTTGCTTGGAGTGTTGCTTTTAATTTTGCAATAGCAGGAAGGAGTTGTTCTTCCACAGCTATGACCGATGCAACATGAAGTGCTGTCGGATATGTATCGTTTGATGATTGCGATTTATTTACATCATCATTAGGGTGAACAAGTTTCTCTTTTCTAAAGTCACCGCCGAGTATCTCAGTAGCACGGTTAGCAAGAACTTCATTATTATTCATATTTGATTGTGTGCCTGAACCTGTTTGCCATACAACTAATGGATAATTTCCATCTAATTTTCCAGCAAGCATATCGTCAGCAGCCTGCGCAATAGCATCTGCTTTAGCAGCATCAAGTTTACCGAGATCTTTATTTACAAGAGCAACAGCTTTTTTAAGGTAAGAAAATGCACGTGTAATCTCATATGGCATTTTCTCTTCACCAATTTTAAAGTTTTGAACACTTCGTTGCGTTTGCGCACCCCAGTAAGCATCTACAGGAACCTCAATTTCTCCCATAGTATCTTTTTCAATACGAGTTTTCATACTATTTATTCTCCTTCAAAAAAATTGTTTGTATTTAATGTGTCTATCAAAGTTTGCACAGATTGACAAGATTGTGCAAACATTTTTGTCTCTTTCTCATCAAGGGTAACCTCAATGATTTTTTCTGCACCCTTAGCACCAAGCATTACAGGAACACCTGACACTACATCAGAGTAGCCATATTCACCTTCAAGGCATACTGCACAAGGATGAATTTGTTTTGTATCTTTTAATATAGCATCAACCATTATAGCTGCTGATTTTGCAGGAGCATAATACGCCGAACCAGTTTTAAGATAACCAACAATTTCTGCTCCACCATGACGTGTTCTATCAACAATTTCATCAATTTCATTTTGCGTTAAAACATCTGTCAATGGTACACCAGCAACAGTAGAATAACGAGGAAGAGGTACCATATCATCACCATGTCCACCCATTACAGAAGCACGAATTTGTCCCCCACCATAACCTAGTTTTTCTTGTATAAACGCAGCCATTCGTGAGCTATCAAGAATTCCTGCCATTCCAATAACGCGACTTCTTTCAAAGCCACTCTCTTGGAGTGCAACATAAGTCATTGCATCTAAAGGATTTGATACCATTATAATAATAGCTTGAGGAGAATATTTTGCAACGCCTTGAACCACTTCTTTTGTGATTTTTGCATTTATCATAAGTAAATCGTCACGGCTCATTCCAGGAAGTCTTGGACTTCCTGCAGTAATAACAACTACGTCACAATCAACTAAATCCGACATCTCTTCAGCAACAGACACCACTGTATGACTTCTTACTGCAGAGGCAGCTTGAGACATATCTAAAGCTTTCCCTTTTGCTACGTCAATTTTATTATCTCGAAGAATAATCTCATGACAAGACCCTTGCATTGCAAGAGAATATGCAACTGTAGCACCAACATTCCCCGCTCCTACAATTCCGACTCTTTTTCCTTGACTCATTCAGGCTCCTTAATATTGTTTAGTATGACACCAACAGAGATACACTTAAACAATAAGTGCGAACACCTAGCATTTAAGTATATTCAATACCATACAGATAGATGAATTAATTCATCTTTTATATAAAACCCTCTACTCTAGTTTCATAAAAAAAATGAATTTTGTGCCAAAAAAGGCACAAAATCACTACATTAAATTGCGTCTATTATCGCATTTAATGTTGCAGATGGACGCATTGCTTTTTCTGCTTTTGCATCATCTGGACGGAAATATCCACCAATATCTTGTGGTTTTCCTTCAGCATCTAATAATTCAGAAAGAATTTTTTCCTCATTTTTAATGAGTTCTTCCGCTACAGGAGTAAATTTTTCAGCAAGTGCACTATCAGCAGTCTGTGTGCTTAATGCCTCTGCCCAGTAACGAGCAACCCAGTAATGAGATGCTTTATTATCTGCTTCTTTACATTTTCTTCCTGGCGCTTTGTCGTTTTCTAAATAACCTTCATTTGCTTTATCAAGCCCTTCAGTTAATGCACCAATTTTAGAATCTTCATTTTTTTGATATATCATACGTAAAGATTCTGCAAGTGCTAAAAATTCACCAAGTGAATCCCATCGTAAATGTCCACACTCTAAAAATTGATCAACATGTTTAGGTGCAGAACCACCGGCACCTGTTTCAAAAAGGCCACCACCAGCTAATAATGGAACAATTGAAAGCATTTTTGCAGAAGTTCCAAGCTCTAAAATTGGGTACATATCTGTTAAATAATCTCTTAAAACATTTCCAGTTACAGAAATTGTATTTTTACCAGCTCTTACTCTTTCGTTTGTATATCTTGTTGCTGATGCAATATCCATAATTTTAATATCTAAACCTGTTGTATCATACTCTTTTAAATATTTTTCGACTTTTTGAATCATTTGTGCATCATGTGCTCTGTCTTTATCTAACCAGAAAATTGCAGGATCACCAGTAAGTTTTGCTCTCTCAACTGCTAAACGAACCCAGTCTTTGATTGGAATATCTTTTGCACGAGACATTCTCCAAATATCACCTTTTTCTACATCAAAACTCATAAGTTCGCTACCATCTTCTGCAGTAACTGTAACTTTACCGTTTTCTGCCATTTCAAATGTAGTTGGATGAGAACCATACTCTTCTGCTTTTTGTGCCATAAGTCCAACATTTGCAACATTACCCATAGTAGTTACATCATATTGTCCATTTTTAACACAGTCATCAACCATTTCTTTGTAGAAAAATGCATAACTTCTATCTGGAATTACAGCAACACACTCTACTGCATCTCCATTTCTGTCCCATTGTTTTCCACCTTCACGAATCACAACTGGCATTGAAGCATCAATAATAACATCATTTGAAGCATTAAAGTTTGTCGTACCTTTATCAGAATCCACCATTGCAATTTTTGGGCTGTCAGAATCTACAACAGCTTTAAACGCAGCTTTTATTTCAGCCTCTTTTTCATGACCTGCAATTTTTTTCTCAATATCAGAGATACCAAGTCTTGCATTTACATTCAACTCAGCAAATACATCTGCATATTTTTCAAATACAGGAGCAAAGAATACTTCTAAAGCATGACCAAACATAATTGGATCAGATACTTTCATCATAGTAGCTTTTAGGTGGATTGACCATAAAACACCATTTGCTTTTGCATCATCAATTGATTTTTGAATAAATGCACGTAAACTTTTTACAGACATAAATGTACCATCTAAAATTTCACCATCAAGTGCATCAATAGTTTTTAACTCTTTACCATTTAAAGCAATTGTAACTTTTTGTGCTTTATCCATTGTCACTGATTTTTCATTTTCAAAGAAGTCACCCTCTTCCATATGCGCAACATACGCTTTAGAATTTTCAGCAAACGGTTTGAGTCTGTGAGGATGCTCTTGTGCATACTTTTTAACAGCATGCGCTGCACGTCTGTCAGAGTTTCCTTCACGAAGAACAGGGTTTACCGCAGAACCAAGGCAAGGGTTGTATTTTGCACGGATCGCTTCTTCTTCAGGAGTTGATGGATTTTCAGGAAAATCAGGAATGTCAAAACCTTGCTCTTGAAGCTCTGCAATACACTCTTTGAGTTGTCCAACAGAAGCAGAAATATTTGGAAGTTTAATAATATTTCCCTCAGGTTGTTGTACAACCTCTCCTAATTTAGATAATTCATCTTCTGCAAGACCCATCGCAGCTAGGACTCTATTTGCAAGTGAAATATCACTAGTAACTACATCTACACCAGCAGCTTTTGTAAAAGCTTGTACAATTGGTAACAGTGAATACGTTGCTAAAGCCGGAGCTTCATCAATTTTAGACCAAATAATTTTTGACATTGTATGTCCTCATGAATAATTTTTAATCACATGATAGCTATACTTCATGGATTTTACAAACTTAATAATAGCACTAAGATAGATAAAATAAACAATAGCAGCGCAAAGAATAGAATATATTTTAAATATGTTTCATTTTGTAGCATGCCTTAT
>CAYRVR010000015.1:5879-27749 GCA_964427835.1 uncultured Sulfurimonas sp.
ACAGAGCTTACAATTGGCATCTCTTTTTCATTTGCTGATTCTTTTTGTATGATAGATGCTAATGCTACATAATGAAACCATCTCTTTTCATTATATGTACCAAAAATTTTATACGAAAGCTCTTTTATCCTATCCATAGAACGCTTCAAAAGTAATTGAATAAGTCTATGCTCATCAATACCGACAGGGATTTGATATGTATCGGGTACAAATACCCCTTCACTATAAGGTGACTTTCTTTTGTACTCACGAAAAAGTTTTTCTCTACTTAAATGTAACGTGTTAGCTAAATGTTCTAAAAAGATATATGTAGTCTCTCCCGGAATAAGTGTTACTTTTTGTAGTGCGGCTTTTGATGTTGTTAATTTATATAAAAAATCTCCTTTTGTATTTCTTGTAGAACCTAAGTCAATCCATCCATATTGAGGAGAACCAACAAGTCGTAATACATAGGAATCAAGTTTACAAACATCGTAATTTTTTTGTTGTAAATATGCTATAATCTGATTAATAGAGCCCTTTGGTATATAAATAACTTTCGGGGTTTGAATTGGCTTATTTAGGTAGTACATGAGTGATAAAACAATTATCAAAATTATTTCAAATACATACTTTGCAATTGTAAGTTTTTTCTCTTTCATATTTCTCTTTTTCATATTTGCTTATTTTGTTTTACAAAATGGATTATATCTTGATAATCTTCATATATCAAATGTACATCTTAAAACTATTTACATAAAAGTTGATAAAAAATTACACCTTTCAATTGATGAAGTACAAATAACAAAACAACAAACACCTACAAAACCTCTTAATCTTCAAAAAGTATATGCTTATTTACAAGAGATTCCAAAGTATATTCCAATTATAGGCAGCGTTGTAATAAATAAAATAGAGCTTGATAATGTGAGTGCACAACTTACTTACACACAAAAAGAGCAGGGAAATCTCTCTCTTCATATTCACGATAATATAGAATCTAAGCTCCATTTTTTCATTACAAAACACAATATAGTTCTTCAGCTTCAAGATCTACAGGTTCCAAAATACAACACAGATATGAACGGAACCGTTATTTGTAGTCTTACACAACCAATTGGATATGCAAAATTCAATCTTTCTATAAACAATGATGCAAATCTTACAGTTGATGCTTATAGTGATCTATCTGTTTTAAACTATCGTATCTATTCACATAATCCAATCAAAAATATAAAAGAAATTTTAAACCTTATACCTTTTAACAAAGATGTACAGTACTGGGCAAATGATGCGATTACAGCTACAGATCTTACGCTTAAAAACTTCAAAGGGAAAGTTATATATAACTCTTTGCAAACGGCCTATAAAAATATTTCCTTAAACGCAGTCGCAACACACCTTACATATAAATACAATCCTAAACTTGCACCCATTGTATCACAAAAAACAGAGCTGAAATTTCAAGATGGAATTTTATATATAAACCCGATGCAGGCCTATACGTACAATACATATCTTAAAGACAGCCATCTTCGTATAGATCTTACTCCAAAAAAAGAATTTCTGAATTTATACCTGCGTTTAGACGGTTGTGTAAATAATGATATTCTTCACCTGCTTTCAACCTATAAAATCAAACTTCCTTTAAAACAAAACAGTGGTACTGTTGATACAAAATTAGATTTAGGGATTGATTTAGAAACCATTGATGTAGATGTTAATGGAACATTTGCTGTCAAAGAGGCAAATATTACCTATTTGGGAGTGGATTTAAACGTTTCTGATGCACTTATAACACTGCACAATAATGATATAAACATACCTACAATGCGAGCAGAGTATCAAAACATAATTGATGCAAATGTTTCCATGGCATATAATGCACATACAAATCTCGGAACACTCTACTTTGATATAAATAAAGTGTTTTACAAAGGCTTAGAACTTTATAATAGAGATCAAAAATTACAGGCTGTCTATCGTCTTACAAAAGAAAAAAAATATTTACAAATAGCGCAATCACGTTGGAAATATAAAAATCAAATTATAAAAGTAAATAAGCTCACACTCCCTTTTGATATTAATAAACCTGTTATTGAAATACCACCTGTCCTTGTCTCACTCAACCAACAAATAAAATCTTTTGTATATGGAAAAATAGACATCAAAGAAAAAAGCGCAAAGCTTGGTTTAGATCTTTTCCAGCTCAATTATAAAGGAATTTCACTCGAGCAGACAAATACCCACTTTGATCTCAAATACAATAAAAACCTCTCCATAAACGCAGTAAATGATATATACCTTTCCTTGGATGGGTCTTTGTATAAAATTAAAAAATTCCATGCTATTGTAGATGATACATCCATAAATATTAAACGTACCACTCTTCATATTGGCAAATATATCAAAACAAAACTCTATGCAAAATACATTTTTAATACAAAAAAAGTAAGTATTGGTCTTAATAATTTTATACTGACAAACCCAACAACACGAGAAGTACTTTACAATAATAAAAAAATAAGGCTACAAGCTTTCATTAACGATACAAACATTACAGTAAAATCAGATGCACTCAATGCAAATTTTTACTTTGATAAAAATCAATGGAGATTGGACCTTTTTTCACTTGATCGCATTGCGAATAATTCCACCCTCTTAAAAAAACTCACCCTTAACAACGGTGCAGTGAGTATATTCAAAAACAGTAATAATCCAGAAACAATGTTCCAAGCAACCATACATTATCCTTATGCCTTGCTAATGGACAAAAATAAAGAGATACATACATACAATATTACAGGTAAAATTACAAAAAACAAGAGTATATATGCACACATTAATAAGCAAGTAGATCTTAAAATTACAGATAGAATAAATATCTATCCAAAAGCGTGTGGTATAAATCTAAAAGAGATTATAAAAGTTGTTAAAAATATCCAAAACAGTCAAAATAATGCAAAAAAAGCAGCTGTCAAAGTACATCTAAACGCAACAAATAGTTACATATACTTATCAAAAAACAGATATGTGATATCTGACAAAATATATATGCAGTATGCAGATAAAATTATTACAGCACAACTCACCTACAAAAATGGCAAAGCAGGATTTCAACTCAAAAATGGTAAGTTCTACCTATATGGTAGAAACTTTAATGACCATTTTATGGACAACCTTTTTGCTTTTTCAAAATTCAAAGGAGGATCATTAGATTTTTCTTTAGAAGGAAGCCTTGAAGATTATAAAGGTATTCTCTTTCTTAAAAAGGCTACGGTATTGGACTATAAAGTGCTCAACAATGTTTTGGCTTTTGTAAACACAGTTCCCTCACTTGTCACATTTTCTCTGCCTGATTACAATAGAAACGGCCTCTATGTAAAAGATGGATATCTTCGTTTTAATGCAAAAAATGACCTTTTTAATATATCCGATTTTTACATAGAAGCAAAAGAATTGAAAATATTAGGAAAAGGGAGTGTTGATATTGAACACAATAAAATCAATCTTTTACTGAATCTAAAAACAGATTTAGCAAGTGATGCATCAAAGATTCCACTTGTCGGATATTTGATATTTGACGGAAAAAGCATTTCTACTACACTTAAAGTCAAAGGAAAGCTCAATGATCCAGTTGTCCAAACGCAGCTTGCACAAGACATTATTACTGCTCCTCTTAACATTATAAAAAGAACCCTCACACTGCCCTACCAGCTTGTGAAGAAAGCATTTACTCCACAAAATGATGTAAACAAAACTAAGAAATAATTACTAATTACTCATTCCTTAGTGTAGTAAGAATATCAACTTCACTCGCTTTTTTAGCTGGATAATATGATGACAATACAACAATGGCAAATGCACCACTTATTATCATAAAGAAGTCACTAATGGAAAGGTCTAATGGAAGTGTAGATGTAGGATAAACATCTTTTGGTAAAGAGACGATATCAAAATTGCCAAGTACCCAAATACCACTAAGACCAAGGACTATACCTGCGATAATACCACTGATACCAATAACAATACCAAGATATAAAAAGACCTTTTTTATCTCTTTTGTTGTAGCACCTAAAGAGAGTAGCAGAGCTATTTCCCCTCTTCTATTCATTACTGTCATAAGCAAAGAAGATATGATGTTAATAGCAGCAATAAGTATAATAAGCATTAAAACAATAAATAGAGAACTCTTTTCCATCTCTAAAGCAGCAAAAAAGTTTAGATTATCTTCCCACCATCCACGAACTGTTACACTTATAGGAAGGGCTTTTTTTAACCTGTTTATATCATTATGAGGATCTGTAGAAAAGACATGAATACCATCGTACTCGTTTTGTGGCATATGTAAAATTGTCTGCAAAGAAGAAAGCGTTGTATAGGAGTATGCTTTATCATACGCAGAAAGTCCTGAATCAAAAACAGACTTGACACGAAAACGTTTAATTTTTGGAGTAATAGACAATCCTCCAGGTTCTACGTTTGTAAATATATACATCAACTTGTCATTGATATGCAAATCAAACTCTTCTTGGAGCGTTTTTCCAATGAGAATATCAAATTTTTTAAAGTGATGGCCTACAATCGCCTTTTTTAAAACAGAATTCACATTTTTTTCATCATCAAAGTTTACACCAAAGAGATACCCACCCTCAAGGGATTTTCCACTCCTTGCCATTACAGAAGATTGTACATAAGGACTAAATTTTAAATGTGGAAACTTGGACTCTAAGTCAATGAGTAAATCTTCATTAACAGAGCCCCAAAATTTTGGAAGGATTGTGAGTGGGTAGTTCATAATCGTCAATTTTTTCTTAAACTCTTTATCAAATCCATTCATAAGTGCCATAGCGATTAAAAGCACCATAACACCAAGAGTAATTCCTAAAAAAGCTAAAAGTGCCGAGATAAAGATAAACGGCTGCTCTTTATCAAAGCGTAAAAATCTTTTAACAAGATACGAGACTATTGAACGTTTCAAGAGGCAAACACACCTTTTTTTGGTCCACTTTTTCCACAACATTGTTTATATTTTTTGCCACTTCCACATGGGCATGGCTCATTTCTTGCAGGTTTTTTATCGACAACAAGTAAATCATCTTCTTTGTCTATATCTACATTATCATGAAGATTAAGTTGCATCATTGCTTCTTGTGCTCGTTTTTCTTCTTCTAGTTGTTGCGCAAGCCGTTGAGCCTCTTCTTCAGCAGATTCAACTTGAAATTGAATAATATGAAGTGTTCTGATGGTATTAAACTTAATATCGTTAATAAGCTCACCAAAAAGACTAAAACTCTCTTTTTTGTACTCAACCAAAGGATCTTTTTGATTGTATGCACGTAAACGGATACCTGTTTTCATGTTATCCATAGCATAGAGATGCTCTCTCCAAGCATTATCTAACTCTTTTAGATAGAGCTCTTTTTCTATGGCTTGACGAGTCTCTTCATCAAGAACACCCATTTTTTCATCATAAGATTTCTTAAGCGCTTCTAGTACTTTTTCAAAAAGCTCCTCATATTCTAAGCCTTTAAGAGCTTCAATATCAAGTTCATAGTTTGCTTCTTCTTTTAAGAGTTCTGCTAATTTTTGGAGATTAAAATCTTCTGCATCTGAACCTTCATAAATGTCAGACAGAGCAAAAAGATGCATCAACCACTCTTGTCGTATTTCATCTATTTTTGAACTTATATCATATTCATTACTTAGAAGCTGATTTCTGAATTTATAGACAATTTTTCTTTGTTCATTTGCAACATCATCATATTCAACAATCTGTTTACGCCCCTCATAGTGCATATTTTCAACTTTTTTCTGAGCTTTTTCTACTGCACGGGTAACCATTTTAGATTCAATATACTCTCCATCTTCAACACCCAATCGTTCCATGATATTTTTAATTTTATCACTTCCAAAAATACGAAGAAGATTATCCTCTAATGAGAGATAAAATTGTGTAGTCCCCGGATCCCCTTGACGTCCAGAACGTCCACGGAGTTGGTTGTCTATACGTCTATTTTCATGTCTCTCTGTTCCTATAATGTAAAGACCGCCCAAATCTTTAACTTCATCATCTACCTTAATATCAACACCACGCCCTGCCATATTAGTAGCAATTGTCACAGCACCTTTGGCACCAGCATGTTTAATGATTTCACCCTCTTGTGCATGATTTTTTGCATTTAAAACTGTATGTGCAATTTTTTCTTTTTTCAAAAGTTCATGTAATACTTCTGATTTTTCAATAGAAGCTGTTCCAATTAGAACCGGTTGTCCTGTTTTTGCAAGCTCTCTTATTTTATCAATTGCAGCTTGAAATTTTTCAGCTTCTGTTTTATAAATAAGGTCATTTAAATCTTGTCTTGAGATTGGAATATTTGTTGGAATTGAGACAACATCAAGATTATAAATCTGTGCAAACTCTGTTGCTTCAGTTTCTGCAGTTCCTGTCATACCTGCTAATTTATCATACATTCTAAAATAGTTTTGGAAGGTGATGTCAGCAAGTGTTTGAGTCTCTTCTTTAATTTCTACAGACTCTTTCGCTTCTAAAGCCTGGTGTAATCCTTCAGAAAATCTGCGTCCTTCACTTAAACGCCCGGTAAATTCATCTACAATGACAACTTCACCATCATTAACAACATAATCAACATCTTTTTCAAACAAGTAATTTGCTTTTAACGCTTGATCAAGTGCATGAGGCAGCGAAGCATTCTCAGGAGAGTAAAGGTTCTCAACACCAAAAAGCTTCTCTGCTTTTGTAATCCCCTCTTCTGTTATAAGAATAATTTTATCTTTTTCATCCACAGTAAAATCTGTATCTTTTTCAAGTTGCAAGGCAATAGAATTTGCACGTACATAATCTTGCATATTTCGATTTGTAGGACCAGAGATGATAAGTGGCGTCCTTGCTTCATCGATTAAAATAGAATCGACTTCATCTACAATAACAAAGTTATGTCCACGCTGTACCATTTGGTCCTTAGAATAACTCATATTGTCACGTAAGTAATCAAATCCAAATTCATTATTTGTACCATAAGTAATATCTGCTTCATAAGCAGCTCTCTTTTGTGCGGGATCATTCATATCTTCTAAAATAACACCTACACTATAACCTAAAAACTCATAAAGCGGAGACATTTCATTTGCATCACGAGACGCAAGATAATCATTTACAGTAACTAAATGAACGCCTTTTTTTGTCATTGCATTGAGTACAATTGCCAAAGTTGCAACAAGTGTTTTTCCTTCACCCGTTTTCATCTCTGCAATACGCCCTTCATGTAATACCATACCACCGATAAGCTGTACATCAAAATGACGCATATTTAAAACACGTTTAGACGCTTCTCTTGTTATTGCAAAAGAATCAAATAAAACATCATCTAAAGTTTTCTCCTCACTTAAAACAGCCTCTCTCAATGCATTAAACTCTGCTTGGAGCTCTTCATCACTTAGCTTTTCATACTTCTCTTCAAGCGCATTAATCTTTTTAACTTTCTTTACATATTTTTTTAATTCTCGGTCATTTGCCGTACCAAATACCTTACCCATGAATGCTTGTAGCATTTGCAACCTTCTCGTTTATTATATAGTTTACTATATAGAAATTATTGAAACTTCTTTATTTTATCACAGAAAAGATTACAAATAGTATAAATAGATAATTTGCTATAATTTTATTACAAAGGAGAAGCATGAAACGCTTATTATTTTTAGGACTATTTACGGTAAATAGTTATGCAAACATTACTGACATTCATTATTTTGATGCAAATTTTACACAGGTAATTGTTGATGATCAAAACAAAACACTCCACTATAAAGGACATATTCAAGCGGCAAAGCCTCAGTATGCCTTATGGCAATATAATGAACCAATCAATAAAAAAGTATATATCACCCCTTCAAAGGTTGTGATTGTCGAACCAGAACTTGAACAGGCAATAGTAAAAAAAATAAGTCGAAATTTTGATTTTTTTTCTTTAATCAAAAATGCAAAAAAAATTGATAATGAGCACTATCTTACAAAATTCGATAATAAAGAGTATAAAATAGATATGAAAAACAATATTTTACAAACTATTTCCTACAAGGATGAGTTTGATAACAGTGTAAAAATAATATTTAGTAATGTGAATGAGAAAAAGAAGATAGCTCAAAAAACTTTTATTCCACATATCCCACAGGATTATGATCTTATAAAAGAGTAATGAGCTTAAAAACTATAAGCTAGTTAAGCTTATAGTCTGGAATAAGGTTAAAGTTCAAATATTTATAAATATTATCTTCTTTACCTTCAATTTTTTTCGTAAGATCTAAATACTCTTCTTTTGTAGGAATTTTTCCTAAAAGTGCACATACAGCTGCAAGTTCTGCAGAACCTAAGTAAACCTGTGCCCCTTTTCCTAAACGGTTGTCAAAGTTACGAGTAGATGTTGAAAAGACAATTGAATTGTCAGCAACACGTGCTTGATTTCCCATACATAAAGAACATCCCGGAATTTCAGTTCTTGCTCCAGCTGCACCAAAGAGAGCATAGTATCCCTCTTCTGTTAACTGTTTTTCATCCATTTTTGTTGGAGGACAAACCCATAAACGAGTTGGAACAGCACCCTCACCTTTAAGTACTTCACCTAAAGCACGGTAGTGTCCAATATTTGTCATACATGAACCAACAAATACTTCCTCAATTTTTGTCGGTCTATCAGATGCAAGTACTTCACTCAGTGTTGCAACATCATCCGGATCATTTGGACATGCTAGAATTGGTTCTGTAATTTCATTAAGATCAATTTCGATTACAGCAGCATACTCTGCATCTTTATCTGCTTCCATAAGTTCTGGTTTTTCTAACCACTCTTCCATTTTCACTATACGACGTGCCAATGTTCTGTGATCTTCATATCCTGCATCTATCATTGATTGAAGCAATGTTATATTTGATTTAAGGTACTCAATCACCGGTTCTTTATTGAGTTGTACTGTACATGCAGCTGCACTTCTCTCAGCAGAAGCATCAGAAAGTTCAAATGCTTGTTCTGCTTTTAGATCAGGTAAACCTTCAATCTCTAAAATACGTCCAGCAAAAATGTTTTTCTTTCCTTTTTTCTCAACAGTTAAAAGACCCTCTTTAATTGCTTGATGTGGAATAGCATTTACAAGGTCACGGAGCGTGATACCCGGTTGCATTTCACCTTTAAAGCGTACAAGCACAGACTCTGGCATTGTAAGTGGCATAGAACCTGTAACTGCTGCAAACGCAACAATTCCAGAGCCACCAGGAAAACTAATACCAATTGGAAAACGTGTATGACTGTCCGCACCAGTACCAACAGTATCTGGAAGAGTCATTCTGTTTAACCATGAGTGGATTACTCCATCACCAGGACGAAGCGCAACACCAGAACGGTTTGCAATAAAATCAGGTAATGTATGGTGCATTTGTACATCAGATGGTTTTGGATATGCCGCAGTATGACAAAAAGATTGGAGTACGAAATCTGCGTTAAAACCAAGTGCTGCAAGCTCTTTAATTTCATCTCTAGTCATAGGACCTGTTGTATCTTGAGAACCTACTGTAGTCATTTCAGGCTCACAGTACATACCCGGGCGAACACCTTCAAGTCCAGAAGCACGTCCAACCATTTTTTGTGCGAGTGTGTAACCTTTTCCTGTATCTTCAGGTTGTTCTGGTGCCAAGAAAAAATCAGCTGCTTCCATTCCAAGTGAAGCACGTGCTTTAGAAGTTAAACCACGACCAATAATAAGTGGAATACGTCCACCTGCTCTTACTTCATCTGTAATTGTATTTGGACGAAGAGTAAATGTTGCAATACACTCACCATTTTTATGTGCTTCACCTTTATATGGATAGATGTCAATAACATCACCTGTCTCCATTTTTGAAACATCAAGTTCTAAAGGAAGTGCGCCTGAGTCTTCACATGTAGCAAAGAAAATTGGAGCGATAATACCACCAAGAACAACACCACCTGTACGCTTGTTTGGAACACCTGGAATATCTTCACCCATATGCCATTGCACAGAGTTTACACCAGATTTTCTTGAACTACCAGTTCCAACAACATCACCAACATAAGCAACATGATGTCCCAGCTCTTTTAGTTTATTGATTGTACCGATTGGGTCTTCCATTTTTGCAGCAAGCATAGAGTTTGCATGAAGAGGAATATCAGAACGAGTAAATGCCTCTGATGCAGGAGAAAGATCATCAGTATTTGTTTCACCCGGAACTTTAAAAACAGTAACAGTAATTTTCTCTGCTAATGGTTCTTTGTCTTTAAACCACTCTGCTTCTGCCCATGATTTCATTACTTCTGTTGCTGCTTCATTACCAGCTTGATGTAACTCTTCAACATCATTAAACGCATCATAAACAAGAAGTGTATGTGAAAGCGCTTCAATTGCCGCTGCAACCACTTTCTCATTTTTAGAGCTTAATGCTTCAATTAATGGTTTTACATTATATCCACCAAGCATCATACCAAGCATTTCAACAGCTTCTTCTGGTGCAATAGATGCTACATGATGCTCCTCAGTAGCTACTTCATGTAAAAACGCAGCCTTAACATATGCCGCATCATCCACACCTGGAGAGACACGATTACGAAGTAAATCAAGCATCTCCTCTGTATTTTCATTTAATTTAATTGATTCTATAACTTCTACAGTTTGTTCAGCAGTGAGTGGTAAAGGTGGAACACCTAAAGCAGCTCTCTCTTCTACATGTTTTCTATATTGTTCAATGAAGCTCATGACAATTCCTATTTTTAGTTTAATATTTGGGGTATTATATCTTAAAGAGTTGTTAGTAAAAAGCCAATGTTACTATATGAAACATACTAAATTCATTTTTTATTTAATATGTAGTAAATAGTAACATTAAAGTTTACGTTTTTTTAATTCTTCGGCTATAAGCGCTCTTTGAGGACCATTATAGTTGTGTCGTAGCCATAAAAGGTAGGAATCAGGGAGTTCATTGTAAAACATCCCTTTATATTTTCCAAACGCAACCCTCTGCTGTGATGTCGCTGCGTTTGGAATTACTCTCTCTTGAATATCTGCATCAATATTTACAGCCTCAAGCAGTTTTTTAAACTCTGCATAATTCATTCTTTTTTGTAAAGAGAATGAATATGTATGAAAATCAAAATATCCATGACGTTGCGTTACAAACTCTTGGAGTTGCTGGATCTGTGCAACTTCTAAATCAAGCATATTTTTAACAACAACACTCAGTGAATTTTTATGTTGCGTAAAAAGAAGCTCTACTTTTTTCACTACAGAATCTCTCTTACGCCTTTGGTATTTGGAGCAGAAAGCACTCCTTCATGTTCGAGCTGTTCTATGACTCGTGCTGAACGGTTATACCCAATTTGTAATTTCCGTTGCAGATACGATATAGAAGTTTTCTTATCATTTAAAATGACATTTTTTGCATCTTCATAGAGTGGGTCAAGCTCTTCATAGCTCTCACCAGAAGCAGAAGCACTATTTTCACTCTCTTCCACCAAGAAGCTTTTATCATAATTTGGTTCACGTTGTGCTTTTATAAAATCAACGATTTTTTCTATCTCCTCTTCTGTTGCCCATGGCGCATGTAAACGCACAAGTGCAGGAGCACCTGGAGGAGTAAAAAGCATATCTCCACGACCAAGCAGTGACTCGGCTCCCATTTGATCCAAAATAATTTTAGAGTCAATTTTTTGCCCTACTCTGTAGGAGATTCTAGATGGTAAGTTTGCCTTGATAAGTCCTGTAACAACATCCACAGATGGACGTTGTGTTGCGACAATGAGGTGAATACCACAGGCACGTGATTTTTGTGCAAGACGTGCTATGGAAATCTCCACATCTTTTCCACTTGTCATCATCAAATCTGCAAGTTCATCAATAATAACAACTATATAAGGAAAGTGCTCTCCACCCTCACGTTTGATTTTTTCATTGTAATTTTCTATATTTTTTGTACGGCTCTCTGCCATAAGTTCATAACGGCGTTCCATCTCTGCTACCATGTTATTGAGTGCAACTATTGCCTGTTTTGGTTTTGTAATCACAGGCGTTAAGAGATGAGGAATATCATTATATATAGAAAATTCCAGCATTTTTGGATCTATCATAAGTAAACGCAGCTGGTCTGGGGAGTTTTTATATAACAATGAAAGTATCATTGCGTTTATACCGACACTTTTTCCACTTCCTGTTGTACCGGCAATGAGAAGGTGCGGTAATTTTTTCAAATCAGTTACGAAAGGCTTGCCTACAATATCTTTTCCAAGAACAATTGTAAGCGGAGAAGAGGAGTTTTTAAAGAGTTTATCATCCAAAAGCTCACGTAAATAAATAGTCTCTACAGTCTCATTTGGAATCTCTATTCCTACAACATCTTTTCCGGGAATTGGTGCTTGAATACGGATAGTTTCAGCAGAAAGTGCCATTGCCAAATCATCTTGCAAGTTAAGAATTTTACTCACTTTTACATTAGCTGCAGGTTTAAATTCAAAAGTAGAAACAACAGGACCGGCATACGTACGCACGACATCTCCATCAATCTTAAAATGGGCAAGTTTTTCAATGAGATAACGGATTTTATCATCAAGTTCATTTTCATCTACACTACGAGAAGTTTTTGGTGGTTTTTGTAAAAAATCAACAGATGGCAATTTGAAATTTTTTGGTTTTTCCACCTTTCCTTTTTCAATACCCGCTAAGAGTTTTTTGTTCTCTTCAAGCTCTTCTACAACAACCGTTGCTTTTTTCTCTTTCACCTCAGTTGCCACATCAAGAATATTTTTCTTCTTCTCTTTTGCCTCTGGAGTCATTGCTTTTACTCGTAAATAGGCAGGCTTATCCATCTCTTCTTCTATTTCTATACTATCTGCTAATGCAACACTCTCATCACTAGCAGCATCCTCTTGTGGCTCTTCTTTTTCTAAGACTACCTCGTTACTAAACGCAGCGACTGTAGATAAATTTTCTACTTCTTCTACTTCTTTCACTTCTCTTCTTGGTTCTTCTTTACTCTCTGCTACAGTGCGCAAAGGAGATTTTTGTTGTAAAAAAGAGCGTACAAGCAGTGCCAATTCTGCTGAATTTTTATCTGCAATAATTAAAATTGAAACAGAAGTGATGATAAACCAAAAAACCCATAAGCCAAACACACCAATATAAGGAGAGAGAAAGTCAACAAAATCAGCGCCAAATTTCCCCCGTAAGCTGTTATGCACCAAGAGTGCTTGTGAAAGAAGGAAAGAGTACAGCAGTAAAAAAGAGGCAACAACCAATTCTGCTGTTCTAAAATCAAAACTCTTTTTTTTGTAGGAAAAATAAAGCGGTACTATAAGTAAAAAGAGCCATACATAAGCTACATAGCCAAAATAGAGGCGATTGTAATGAGCAAACGCAGCCCCATAAGAACCCATCAAACCACTTTCACCAAAAAGTGTAGAAAATCCAAAATATATAAGAAGACTAAAAAATATAATATAGAGTGTATCTTTCAATGTAAAAAACCTTTTAATTGTACTCAGTAAATTGAAAATGAAGTATAGCTAAAAATAGATAGCTATTAATTTAAAGATAATTTACTAAACTCAATTTTGAAATTCTTCCCACAGTTGATAGCATCGCTTGATAATTTGTAGTAAGCTGAGAAAGACGTAAAGAGGCCTCTGCTAAATCGGTATCTATTACTGAAGAGCGTAATGTCATCGTTGCAACTTCCAAAGTTTTCGTACGCTCTAAGGATGTGCTTAAAGTATTTGATTGCGCGCCCACTTTTGAGTGCATACGAGCGACATGATTATCTAAATCATCCATCTTTTGTATGGCATTTTCAATACCAATCGTTCTTGGATTTCCACTTGAAGCATCAGGATAATTTTTATGCTCTTCTACTGCTCGAATCACTTCATCAATTGTTTTAAAAAAATCAGTTTTTGGATCTCTGATGGCAAGTGAATTATTTGTATTAAATGTAAGTACAGAAGAGTTTCCTCCAAATGTTCCACTATTTGCATCATAAATTGAAAGAGTTGCTGCTGTATGATTTGAAAGCGAATCATCAAAACTCAACTTTCCATCATAACTCAGGTACGTTTTTCCAACTTGCTTGGAGTTTATAATGGCAGTGTCATAGTCTTGTGCTGTATTTGATGTGGGAAAATTACCTGTAACTGCCATATTTACAACATCCATAAGTTGTTGGTATGTAACTTTATCGGCATCTGTTGCAACACGTCCCGATGCATCAAGATTAAAAATATTGTATGTATTTCCTGTAATATTGTCAGTAAAAGTTGAACCAACACTTTTTAAATCTATTGTTACATTATAATCAGTATTATTGACATCTTTCCCTATAAGTTTTAATTGCGTTCCATCAAGTGTACCTGGAGTTCCTTGCGAGAGATCAGCAACCTCAGATAATAGTGTAGAAGCCGTTGCAAATTTATTTGTATCTTTAGTTACCTGCGCTGCGTTTGCCCTAAGAGAAGAACTGCCTTTTTCAAAATCAACTCTATCATAGAGCAATCCGTTAATGTTATTTACATTACTTCCTGCAGAAGGTAGCAAGTTAGAGTTATTAAACTCTTTTACAAAAAGACTTGGGTTGGCTGCTGTAGATGTACCTAATATGATTTTGTCAAAATTAGTCTCCCCACTATCAAGAGCATCAATATTTGTCACATTTGCGGCATTTCCATTAAAATCGACTGCACCTACCATATGAAAGTCTAACTTACTAGAACCTTTTTGTTTATCAGCAACAGTGATCTCTCCTTCACTATTCATAGAGACATTTACAATGTCTAAATCAGGAGTATTTCCATAAGCATTACCAATCTGCTTCAAAAGTTCTGAGACTTTATCAGTATCTTTCATAGCTATTTTCTTATTAAACGCAGTACCATCACTTTGTCTTCCACGCAAATAAAAAAAGTGTTTATCGTTCACTGTATCAACAACATTGTCTGTATCACCCATTAAATTCCGTATAGTACTTTGTGGTGTTAAAGGTTCATGATCTAATGGCGATACTTGTAAATTGGAATATTTTAAAAGTAAATTAGCATTTGCTGTATTTGATGTAATCTCTCTTTTTATAAGAGGTTCATCCCCTAAAAAAAGCTCACTTCCCGTAAGATTATACTGCTGTTGATTATTAGAACCGATGAAAGCACTCATCGCCTTATCGTTTCCGTGATAGATTCCATTCTCATCAATTGGTTTTGTATCTACTGCAGAACCTGCAAAAAGATATTGTCCATTTATAGAGGTATTTGCAATGCCTTTAAGATTTTTTTCTATACCACGTAACTCCTGTGCAATCGCATCTTGAGAGATTTCATCTTGTGTGCCATTTGCTGCTTGGATAAGAAGTGTATGCATTCTATTCATACTCGTGGTAAATTCATTCATCACATCATCTGTTTGTGTTGAAATCTTTGAACCACTTTCAGTACTTTTTTTAATTTGACCAATGGTAGTCATTTCATTATCTAAACGCATTGTCTCAGTAAATGTTGTAAGATCATCTTTAGCGTATTGAATTTTCAGTCCTGAAGCGATCTGTTTGTTCACATCAAAAAGTTCATTATTGATTTTTGAGTTGTTTGTTCCATACAGGCTTTTATAATACATACTTGATGTAACACGCATGATAAATCTCCAATATATTCTATTTCTTTTATGTTCTCAGCAATAAAAGTTCCAATTAAAACCTAAATCGGCAAAATGTTATTTACTTTTAAGTAATAAATCACTATCATTTCGTCTCAAAGATATTTGCCAGAGTGATGGAACGGTATACATAGCGGATTCAAAATCCGCCGCCTCACGGCTTAGGGGTTCAAATCCCCTCTCTGGTACCACTGAAAAAACTACAAATCCTCACATTGAGAGATTATCATGCAAATAAAACTCCTCTTTTTTATTTTTTATATAACTTCAACTCTCTATGCACAACATATTCTAAAAAATGAGTATTTTATTACACATGATGCTGTTATGCTCTCAGATATTGTAAATATAGGCAAAAAAGGTGACCAAAAGCTTTTTAAACTCTCAAAAGAGAGACATACACTTCGCATCGAAACGAAAAAACTCGTACTTTTGTTACATAAAAAAGGTTTTCAAGAATATATAGCAAAGCATAACGGCTATGTGCAGTTTACTAAACGCAGCCCTATTTCTCGTAAAAAACTCAAAGATGCCATCCAAAAACTTTATACAAACAAATACAAAAATATAACTATTCAAAACATAAGTATCGAACCAAACCACTACATTACAAAATTACCGCTACACTACACCATCCATTTTCAAAAAAGAGCCTACCTCTCAAATAAAGGAATTTTTTATATAAAATCAGATGATAAAAAGATATTTTTTCATTACAAACTGAATGCAAAAGTAACAGTTTTACAAACAAAAAACAACCTACATAGAGCAACACCTTTAACAAGACAAAATTGTCAAAAAAAGAGTATAATACTCCAAAGATTTCGCGCAATGCCTATAGGAAATATAAACCATAACCGCTACCAAAGCAAACATTATTTACCTGCGAATTCCATTGTTACAGAGTGGGATGTAGAGGGTTTAGATCTTGTAAAAAGAGGTGAAGATGTGCGTGTTTTTTTACAAGATGGAACTATAGAGATATCATTTTCTGCAAAAGCGTTGCAGAGTGGAAAACTTGGCGATACCATAGAGTTACGTAATCGAGAAAATAAAAGAATAACTGTTAAAATAATAGGCAAAAACAGAGCAGAGGTAGAATGAAAAAAAGAAAAATAGTCGTCGCAACAAGCGGTGCGAGCGGTGTAAACTTAGGAAAAAAAGTTTTAGAGCTACTCCCATCATCCTTTGAAAAACATTTTATTATGTCAGAAAACTCCAAAACTGTGCTTGCAAAAGAGATGCAAGATGTTTGCATCCATAATAATGATGACATTTCAGCATCTATTGCTTCAGGTTCTTTTGGTGTGGATGCTATGATTGTTGTACCTTGTTCTATGAATACACTAGCAAAAATTGCCTGTGGCATAGCAGATAATCTTACAACACGGTGTGCAGCTGTTATGATAAAAGAGCAAAAAAAGCTTATTTTGGCACCACGGGAGATGCCTTTTTCAGCAATAGCACTCGAAAACATGCATAAACTCTCTAGCTTAGGAATTGTTATAGCACCACCGGTAATGGCATACTACTCTGAACAACAAACACTTCAAGAGATGGAAAACTTTCTCATTGGTAAGTGGTTTGATCTGCTTGGTATTGAAAATAATTTATATAAAAGGTGGCAAGGTGAATAGTCGTAAAATTGCACTCTATCCTGGAACATTTGATCCCATTACAAATGGACATTTTGACATAATAGAACGTGCAGCAAAATTGTTTGATGAAGTGATTGTAGCTGTTGCCGAATCACGGGATAAAAAGCCCCTCTTTGAACTTGATGATAGAATCCAAATGGCGAGACTCTCTACTATGAAACTTGAAAATGTAAGGGTTGTTGGTTTTAACAACCTTACTATAGAACTTGCTCATGAATATAACGCTTCTGTTCTCATCCGTGGACTGCGTGCTGTGAGTGATTTTGAGTATGAACTCCAACTAGGCTACCTAAACAACTCTTTAGATGACACAATAGAAACCGTGTACCTGATGCCAACACTCAAACACGCTTTTGTAAGCTCTTCAATAGTACGTAATTTACTCAAATTTAATGGTAAAACAGAACATCTTCTCCCAGAAGAGATTCAAGAAATGGTAACACGGATAAGTAAATGTACATTGCAATAGAAGGAATCGATACTGCAGGAAAAAGCACACAGATAGCTGCTTTACAAGAGCATTTTCCAAACGCAGTCATTACCAAAGAACCCGGTGGAACAAGCATTGGCAAAGAGATACGCCAAATGGTACTATCGGCACGTACAAAGAGCAAAAGAGCAGAGTTTTTACTCTTTTTAGCAGACCGCGCAGAGCATATTGCCGAAGTTGTAGAACCAAATTTAAACAAAATGATCATTTCTGACAGAAGTGCTGTGAGTGGTATAGCATATGCACTCATTCAAGGTGAAATAGATAAAAAAAGCTTAGTACAACTCAATAATTTTGCCACAAACGGTATCTATCCACAAAAGATATTTCTACTGCGTTTAACAGAAGAAGAACTCCAACACAGACTCTCACAAAAAGAGCTTGATGGCATCGAAAAACGAGGTACTGCCTACCTTTTGGAGATTCAAGAGGCGATTGTTGAAGCAACAAAACTTTTAGGGCTTGAACTTGTTGAGATAGATGCAACAGATTCCATTGCAACCATTACACAAAACATATTAAACAATATTAAATAAAGAAAGAGGAAAAAATAGCTATGATAAAATCACTCCGTGGAATGAATGACATAATAGAAGAAGATGAGTATAAAAGATTTACATATTTTTTAAAAGTTGCCAGTGATGTAGCACAAAGATATGGATTTCACTACATTGAGACACCCCTGCTTGAAGAGACAGCACTCTTTAAACGCAGCGTTGGTGAGAGTAGTGATATAGTCGGTAAAGAGATGTACCAGTTTATTGATAAAGGTGAAAATGACGTTTGTTTGCGTCCAGAGGGAACTGCAGGAGTTGTACGTGCTTTTATACAAAAGAAACTCGACCGTGCAGGCGGTATTCACCGCTACTTTTACTATGGACCAATGTTTCGTTATGAACGACCACAAAAGGGACGTTTGAGGGAATTTCACCAGTTTGGTGTAGAGAGTTTTGGTGTTCCAAGTGTTTATGAAGATGCTGCCATGATTATGATGGTTGCAGACATACTAAATGAGCTTAAAATAGGCTACAGACTTCAGTTAAATTCTCTTGGTGATAATAACTGTATGCCTCAGTATCGCGATAATCTTGTTGCTTTTATAGAGAGTGTAGAAGATGAGATTTGTGAAGACTGTAAACGCAGAAAAGAGACAAATCCTATCCGTGTGCTTGATTGTAAAAACGAACATTGCCAATCTCTTTATGAAAAGGCTCCAAAACTCATTAATTCCCTCTGTGATGGATGCCAAAGTGATTTTGATAAACTCAAAAAAATACTCGATGACAACAATATAAATTATGAAATAGATACAAACCTTGTCCGTGGTCTTGATTACTATTCTAAGACTGCGTTTGAATTTGTAAGTGATAACATTGGAAGCCAAAGTGCCATAGCCGGTGGTGGACGTTATGACAGACTTGTCGAATTTTTAGATGGCCGCCCTACTCCTGCCGTTGGCTTTGCAATGGGAATTGAGCGATTAATGGAACTCATTACAATGCCACAAGAAAAACGCAGTGGATACTACTTTGGAGCGATGGATGATGAAGCTGTTGATCTCATCATCACAACAACACAAAAAAAGAGAAAACGTGCTAAAGCAATCTGTGAGTACAGAGCAAGGAATTTAAAAGCACACCTTAAAAATGCAGATAAAGTAAACGCAAGATACTGTTGTATTATTGGCTCCAATGAGATGCAAGATGGAACAATTTGGGTAAAAGATTTAGAAGAAAAAAGTGAAGAGATGGTTCCTTTAGAGGATTTTTAATTGAATAATTTTGGTTTAGATATTTGGGCAAATAAAAATTTCATTATAGAAGATGGTGAAATAAAATTAAACTACAAATCAATGCCCTCTCTTTTGGAAATTACAAAAAACATCCGTAAAAATGATGTCAAAGGGCCCATAATTTTGCGATTTCCGCATCTTATCAATCGTCAGATCAATACCCTGTATAACTACTTCCAAAAAGCAATAAAAGAAAACAGTTATAAGGGAGAGTTCCATGCTGTTTTTCCATTGAAAGTAAACCAATTTCCAGCTGTTGTTGAAGCGGTTACAAACCAAGGGAAAAAATACAAATATGGGCTTGAAGCAGGGAGTAAAGCCGAACTCATTATTGCAATGAGCAAAACTCCAAAAAATGCACATATAACAGTAAATGGTTTTAAAGATGAAGAGATGCTCACACTTTGCTTCATGGCCGCACAGAGTGGACACAACATAACTGTAACCATAGAAGGGCTTAATGAACTTGAGACCATCATCAGTGTTGCAGCAAAATCAAAACTTAAAGTTCCAAATATTGGAATTCGAGTACGTTTACACAGTGCTGGAAGTGGTATTTGGGCAAAAAGTGGCGGAATGGATGCAAAATTTGGACTTACTTCTACTGAAATAATAGAAGCAATAAAACTCTTAAAACATGCCGATATTCTACATAAATTTACAATGATTCATTTCCATATTGGCTCGCAAATGGCAGATATTGCACCAATTAAAAAGGCACTGCGTGAAGCAGGAAATATCTATGCAGAGCTAAAAAAAATGGGAGCCAAATCTCTTTCAAGTATCAACATTGGTGGAGGGCTGGCTGTTGAGTATGACCAACATATAAAATCAAACGCACGCAACTACTCCATAGATGAATTTTCCAGTTCAGTCGTTTTTTTGCTTGGCGAAATCATGGATGCAAAAAATGTTGCACATCCCGATATTTTCACGGAGTCAGGACGCTTTGTTGTAGCTTCTCATGCGCTGCTCATTACTCCTGTCTTAGAGCTTTTTTCACAAGACTATCAAGAACAGCTCCTCCATTTCAAAGAGAAAAATCCACCACTTATTGAAGAACTCATTGAGCTCAATCGTCTCCTTAACAATGCAAATTCCATTGAGTATTTGCACGATGCACTTGACCATATGGAATCGCTTTTTACACTGTTTGATTTAGGCTATATCGACCTGCAAGACCGTTCCAATGCAGAAATTCTTGTCCATAATATCATTAAAAAAGCACTCTATTTAAAGTCAGCACATCCAACAAATGAACTTGAAGCACTCCAGGCAAAATTGCAAGAGCGTTATCTTATTAATGCTTCTATATTTCAAAGTCTTCCTGACTACTGGGGATTAGGGCAACATTTTCCAGTAATGCCTATCCATCATCTCAACACAACACCTTTACGTGCTGCTTCCCTTTGGGATATAACCTGTGACAGCGATGGTGAAATACGCTTTGACGCAGAAAAACCACTCTACTTACATGATGTAAATCTTGATGAAGAGGAGTACTTTTTAGGATTTTTTAATGTAGGTGCCTACCAGGAAACACTTGGAATGGATCATAACCTTTTTACCCATCCAAATGAGTACACAATTTCAATCACCGATACAGGATATGAAATATCAAACGCAATCGAATCAAAAAGTGTTGTAAAAATTCTTGAATCCATTGGCTATGATACAGAAGAAATTGTAAAAAAACTTAACAGTGAACTTGATGCAAGTGAATTTATCACAAAAAAAGAAAAAAGTGATACACTTGCAGCATTAAAAAAGCTTTTAAACCAAAATGGTTATCTAAGAACTACAAACTAAAGGATTAGAATGGGTGTATTCTCAAACATCAAAGAAGATTTTTCAAATGCATATAAAAATGATCCTGCTCTTAATTCTAAACTTGATTTTTTCTTTAACTATCCTGGTGTTTGGGCTATAGCCTGGTATAGAATTGCACACAAACTCTATACATCTAATTTTAAACGCATAGCACGTATCATTATGGGGATTAATCAAATTCTTACAAACATAGATATTCACCCTGCCGCACAAATTGGACGCCGTGTGTTTATAGACCACGGTGTTGGGGTTGTCATTGGTGAGACAAGCATAATTGAAGATGATGTACTCATTTACCAAGGGGTAACACTTGGAGGAGTTTCTCTCACACATGGCAAACGCCACCCTACCATTAAAAAAGGTGCTGTAATAGGCGCTGGTGCAAAGGTTCTTGGAAATATCGTCGTGGG
>CAYRVR010000016.1:0-24774 GCA_964427835.1 uncultured Sulfurimonas sp.
TTAGAAGAATTACTTTCTTCTAAGTTCTTTAATACGAGCTTTTTTACCTGCAAGATCACGAAGATAAAAGAGTTTTGCACGACGTACACGACCACGACGGATAACTTTAATTGAATCAATTGAATCAGAATAAATTGGAAAGATTCTCTCTATACCAATACCATTTGCGCCAATTTTACGAACTGTAATTGTTTGACCAGTACCTTGTCCACGTTTAGCGATACAAACACCCTCATAATTTTGAATACGAGTTTTATCACCTTCTTTAATTGTAACTGCTAAGTTAACTGTATCACCAGCACGGAAATCTGGGATATTTTTTTCTGCAGTTTGTGCTTTTTCAAAGTTTTCTATGTACTTATTTCTCATAAGCCTATTCCTTTAATTTTATTTTTTCAGCGAATAGCTCATCGCGTTAATGCGATTGTATTTTATGCTTTATTAGCTGCTTCGGTCTAAAGAATTTTGTTTTTGCTTCAGACAAGGCTAATTTTAGTGAGCGAATTTTACTATGATTTCCCTTTAAGTATTCTGATGGAACACTTAACCCCTCATAGTTTTGAGGCTTTGAAAAACTTGGCGCTTCTAAAAGTGGTGTTTCAAAACTTTCAATCTCTAAAGATTCAGCATTTCCTAAAACACCTTTTATATTCCTACTGATTGCATCGCATATCACAAGTGAAGCCAATTCCCCACCTGTTAGGATATAATCTCCAATAGAAAAAACTTCATCGGCATATTTTTCAATAACCCTTTCATCAATTCCCTCATAACGTCCACTCACAAACGCAATATGGGATTTATCTGATAAACGTTTTGCATCATTTTGTACAAATGTTTTTGCTACAGGAGTCAAAAACACAATATGAACATCTTCGTCTTGACATTTTAACGCATCCAAACAGTCGAACAAAGGCTGAGGGTTCATAACCATCCCTGCACCTCCTCCAACAGCTGTATCATCAACTTTAAAATGTTTGTTTTTAGAATAATCTCTGGGATTCATATAGTCTATTTCTATATTTCCCTTCTCTATTGCTCTTTTTAATATAGAATCTTTAAAGTATCCCTCTATAAGTTGAGGGAAAAGAGTAACAAATGTGTACTTCATTATGATGCTGCTAAAATATCCATAGCACCGTGAAGTGTAATATGTTTATTATTTATGTCAACATCTACTTTAAAAGGTTCCATAAAAGGAACCAAAAAGCTCTTAGAAAAACCTTTCTTTACTAAAGCCTCATCAGTCACTATACTTAAATAATTTGTGATGTTAATTCTCTGAACTTCATATACTATTCCAAGCTTTTTTCCATCTTCATATACTTCACAATCTTCTAAATCAAAGAAGAAATATTCATCTTCTTCTAAAAGGCAATTCTTTCTTGTCTCTTCGTATGTTGTATATAATTTTACATTTGTAAACTTCTTTGCATCTTCAGGGTTTGTAATATTGTTAATTTTAACAAGACCACGTTCCAAATTTACATCGGTTAATACAAGTTTCTCTTTTTTATTTATTAAAAAAGAAGATCCTTTTACAAATTGTTCTGGAAAATCCGACTTGATATGCAATTTCATATCACCTTTTATTCCAACTGTTTTACCAATTGTAGCAATATGTAAAAGTTTATTATTTTTAAACTGCTTCGACATTGATCCGATAACTCACACCATCTTTAGCTTTACAACCAGAAATGACTGTTTTTATTGCACCAATCATCTTACCACTTTTACCAATGAGCTTCCCTATATCTTCTTGATTCGCATAGAGAACTATTTGTGTTATTTCATCGCCCTCTTCTACATCAACCCTAATATCATCCGGATAAGATGCTATTAATTTTGCAAATTGTGCGACAAAATCAGCTATCATAACGACTAACGACCAGTAATCTTTTTAACGCGGTCACTCATTTGAGCGCCAACACTTAACCAATAATCTAATCTTTCATTATCTACGACTAATGTTTTTTCATCATTCATTGGATTATAGTGTCCAATTAATTCAATCCAACCACCATCTCTACGTTTACGGCTATCTGTTACCGCGATACGGTAAAATGGTTGTTTCTTTCTTCCCATACGAGTAAGTCTAATTACTGTCATTTTATTTCCTATTGTGTTTTAATTACCTATTACTGGTTAAATATATGCATTGATCTATATGAAAAGTTAAAAAGGGGGAAGTGTAAATGATAAACAAATTATTTAATTCTTTACTTCCCTCTCATCATCTCTATAGTTGGATGTACACATTTAACCAGTAAATAGGTTAAAAATTTTCTTATCACAGAGGTATTGTTTAAGAAAATTTATTTCGATCGAATTATATCAAAACAATTCTTAAAGTATTCAAATTATTTTGGAAGTCCACCCATTCCACCAGGACCACCCATTTGTCCCATCATTGATTGTAACTGTTTCATTCCATTTTTACCTGAGAATTTTTTTGCCATCTTACCAGCATTTTTAAACTGTTTTATCATTCTGTTAATTTCTACAACATCTAGTCCACACCCTTTTGCAATTCTTTGTTTTCTAGAATTATTCAACAGATCAGGGTTCTCTCTCTCTTTTTTTGTCATAGAAGCAACCATAGCTTTAATATTTTTAAGTTCACTAGAATTTTCAAAGTCAAAATCTTTTATAGCCTTACTCATATTCCCCATACCAGGAATCATTCCCATGATTGAGCTCATTGAACCCATTTTCTTCATACTTTCCATCTGTTCTAAAAAGTCATTAAAGTTAAACTTACCTTTTTGGATCTTTTTCGTTAATTTTTTTGCCTGCTTTTCATCAATTGCGTTTGCTGTCTTTTCTGCTAAACCTTCGATGTCTCCAAAGCCCATTAAACGGTTCACAATACGTTCAGGTAAAAAGACTTCTAAATCTTCCATCTTTTCACCCATACCAATGAAACGCAACGGAACCTGTACTTGAGACGAGATACCAAGTGCTACACCACCTTTTGCATCCCCATCATATTTTGATAACACAACACCATCGATACCAATTTTTTCTTTAAACGTTGTTGCTGTTCTTACGGCATCTTGCCCTGTTAAAGAATCAGCTACATAAAATATTTCATCAGGTTTTGCAACTTCTTTTACATTATGTAGTTCCTGCATCAGTTCATCATCTATAGCGAGACGACCTGCTGTATCTATCAGTACAACATCAAAAATTTTGGAGTTTGCATATTTTAATGCTGCCTCTACCACTTCAACCGGATTTTTTGTTGCCTCATCTTCATAGAGTTCTACTTCTATTTGTGAAGTAATCTGACGGAGTTGTTCGACTGCTGCTAAACGCTGTAAATCGGCTGCAACAATAAGAACTTTTTTTTGCTTGTTTTTAAGGTATGTAGCGAGTTTTCCTGTAGTTGTCGTTTTACCAGAACCTTGTAACCCTGTCATAAGAATTACTGTAGGAGGATTTGATGCAAATACAAATCCTTTATTTCCACCAACTTCTAGCAGTTCGTTGAGTGTTTCACGCAGTGCTTCTAAAAACTGGTCTTTTCCAATACCTTTTTCTTTCGTGCGTGCTTGTACTTTTGTAATCAGTTCTTTTACAACTTTATGGTTTACATCAGCCTTTAAAAGGTTTTTCTTTAATTCATTTAGCGCCTTACTCAGTGCTTTATCATCATCATGAAACCGAATCTTTTTTATCGCATTTGTAAAGGAATCTGTTAAAGTACCAAACATATATTCTCCTAATAATTCACTATAGTTAAAGTTGCGAATTTTAACTTATACTTGCTTTTTTTACGCTTTATATCCTCTCTATTCAAAAGTTTTAAATGCTTTTGGCTCTGGTGCTACAAACTCCATCCCTAAAAGTCTTACCTTATGTGCATGAAGCATTACTCTTTTGGCACGTCTTCCACCGTACTGTTCATCTCCAACAATAGGATGTTCTATATATCTTGCATGAACACGAATTTGATGTGTCCGTCCGTTATGGATAACTACTTTTACTTTAGTCTTCTTTGCGCTCACAATATCAGGAAAAAATTCTGTCCGTGCAGGTTTTCCTTTTGGTGATACATTTGAGTAAGCCCTATTGTTTTTCTTTTGCGTAACAATGGGTTTATCAACTTCTATAGGTTCTGTCATAATCCCTTCAACCCACGCAATATACTCTTTATATACTTTATCCTGAGCAAACTCTTTGATTGCTTTTTCACGGAATTCTTCATTTTTTACAAGCATCAAAACACCACTTGTTTCACGATCAAGACGATGCAAGAGTCTTGCTCCTTTGAATTGTCTCTCTAATTCATCTGAATTAACATACGCTGGCTTATCGATAACAATGATATCGTCATTTTCAAAAATTGGTTTTGCTTTTTCTATTTTTATAACTCGAAAAATAGTTCTTTCATCAATCTCTCCACGGGCTATCATAACTTTCTTATTGCCGACATAGACAAGTCCTCTATCTATCATAGATTTCGCATTTGAGTTTGAAATTCCCTCTTGTTTTGCTAATAACTTATATGCTTTTTCAGTTGCCATAGTTTATTCCTTTATTTTTTGTATTACTGTTTGTAAATTTATTGTTTCTTGCACCATTGAAGGTGGAAGTTCCTTTGCTTTGTATAGTGCTGCGTTTAACTCATTTGCATCAACATATTGGACATGTTTCACATATTTAAAGAGCTCTTTTTGATGAAAAAAATGTTTTCCTGTAATGATTTTACATCCAAAATATGCAGGTTCTAAAGGGTTATGTCCACCAACATCTTCTCTAAATGCTCCACCCAATATCGCCACATCACTGATTGCATAAATATTATTCAACTCACCCATCATATCAACAAGGATCATATCACTGCTAAAATCCTTCTTCTGTGAAAAACGCTCTAGTGAGCTCGCATGTAGATGTACATACTCAAGCATTAGATTATAGACCTCTTCAAAGCGTTCAGGATGACGAGGCACTATTATTAACTTTGCATCTGTATTATTCTTTTTATATGCAAAAAATGCATCAAGAATAAATTTTTCTTCATCCGGGTGTGTACTTCCAGCAACGATTATTTCCCCATCTGGTTTTTTATATGATTGTGTTTTTTTAATTTCACCCGCTAGTTTAATATTTCCAACTACTTTCACATTTTTTGCACCAAGAGCTATAAAACGGTTCTTATCACCTTCACTTTGCACATAAACAATTTCCACATATGCTAAAAGTTTTCTATAAAACCATGCAAACTTCATATATTTTTCAACACTTCTATCTGATATCCGTGCATTTAAGAGAATCACCTTTGCTCCACGTGCATGTGCAATAGCAAAAAGCATATACCAAAATTCGGCTTCAAGAACCACTAGCTTTTTTTGCGGCCGTATCCAAAATGGAAGATACATCTCATAAGGTAAATAACGGACTTCAGCCCTATATTTTTTTGCCTCACTATTACCAGTATGTGTTATTGTCGAAATAACTATAGATTCATCTTCTAAAGCATCGACAATTGGCTTAAGTGCACGTGCTTCACCAAGTGAGCAGACATGGAACCAAATGGAATAAGTATGTTGAAAACGTGAATTATGAAAAAGAAAAAAACGTGCAGGGATAGATTCTTTATACTTTTTTTTAAATGAAAGTATTATAATAAGTGGAAGTGCTACAATAAAGAGCACAACACTTAAAATATAATAGAGTAAAAAAAATGGCTTCAAGCCTACTCTTCGTTCGCTTTCACATATAGTATACGTCCACAATGAGGACAGTTTGTAATATCTTCACCTTTAATAACATCTGCATATATTTTATCGCCAATGACCATATGACAACCCATACATGCTTGATCTTCTACTGGTACTACAGTTGTATTTTTCGCCCAACGACGGATTTTTTGATAAAAAGCAAGACCTTTTTGATTGATATCAGATAAAAGTTTCTCTTTTCTTTTAAAAACTTCTTGTCTCTCAGCATTGATTTTTTCAAGTTTTGCATCTACATCTGCTTTTACTTTTTCAAGATTTGCAGTTAACTCTTCAAGAGTCTCTTTGGCAGCTTCGATTTGTTCTTTTTTTGCTTCAATAATTTTTTCAAGTCTTTGAATCTCTTCATTAGCAAATGTTACCTGCTCTTTTGCTATCTCTTCTTCAAGCTGTAAAGATTTCATCTCACGTTCTGTTTTTACCTCAGAACTTTTTTTTGCATTTTCTTCAAGTTTTTGAGATAATTCTGCAAGATGTAACTCATTCTTTGCTTTTTTTACCTCTTCATCTTTTATTTCTTGTGTAAGATTTTCTATATCAGATTCAATACTCTTTGTTTTTGCAAGTGCTGCTTCATAATTGTAGTTTGCTTCTTCGATTTGCGGTTCAAAAGCATCAATCTCTTTATCGATGATTGAAAGGTCTATAAGCTGTTGTAAATGTTTGTTCATTGGTGTCCTTTGGGCGTAATTATATATTAAATATATGTGAATGGGTTTTCTGATGATGCAATTATAACTTTTAAACCTAAAATTTTCAAATGCTTTTGTAAAATTTCTGCAAAAAAGTACTCACTTTCATAATGTCCAATATCAATAAGAGAGAGTTTTATGCTTTTTGCTTCCATTGCATCATGATACTTTATATCACCTGTTAAAAAGCAATCTACATCTAAACCACGCATTAAAGAACAGCCCGAGCCCGTGGTAAGTGCAACAGTTTTGATATGCTCCGAACACTTCACTGTTTTTATACATTCTAGTCTAAACGCAGCCGCTACTTTTTTGGCAAAAGTATCAAAATCTTCATCTACTTTCATGTATGCCACAAAAGCTTCTTTTTTTTCAATTTTATAGCCTAAAATTTCTGTTGCAACATATTCGTTGAGATGCGTTTGATCAAAATTTGTATGCATCGCTATATTTGCAATATTTTTTTTCACCATTTTTTGCAAAAGATTTGCAGGATATTTTGCAAATTCCAGCTGCTTTAATCCTCCAAAAATTATAGGATGATGTGTAATTAAAAGTGTATTTTCTTCTAATGAATCAAGCAATTTTTCATCAACATCAATACTCAATGCAATCTGCTTCACCTCATCATCAAGTGAACCAACCAAAAGACCTGAATTATCCCAAGATTCCTGCAATTCAAAAGGAGAAAGTTCTTCTAAAAAGTTATATACTTGTGCTATTGTCATCTTTTACATCCTTTTGTAATTTTTCGAGTTCTTCTTGAGCTGCATGTAGTTCAGGATCTAAACGCAGTGCCTTTTCATACATCTCTTTTGCTTCATCAATATGGTGCATATCTACAAGTAAATTTCCATAATTATAATACGTAATCGCACTCTTTGGATCTATTTCAAGTGATTTATTCAGATGGATTCTAGCATTAGCAAATTCGCCCATTTTTCTATAGAGTGAAGCCATTGCCTGATGGATGTATTTATCATTAGGAGCTAATTTTAAAGCATCTTTATAGTAATCAAGAGCCTCCTCATCTCTATTTTGCTGTGCAAGGGTATAGCCCATTTTAAAGAGTGTCTCAGGATTGTCCGGTTCTTTAAATTTTGCCTCAGAATAGATAGCAAGCGCTTTTTGCAAATTCCCTTCTTGCATTGCTTCATCTGCTTGTTCAATTAATGATGCAACATTATCGTGTTGTGTGTCTGCTTTATTTGTCTCCTCTGTAGGATCCTGTAGCGTCCCGATATGCTCATAAATTTTATATGCAAAAAATGCTGACGCACCCAGCATTAAAAGTTGAAATAGTGTCATTAAATTCCTTTGCTTAGTAATCTTTCATCGCTCTTGCAATATCTCTTTTTTGCGATTTTTCTTTTAAATCATTGCGTTTATCATGGAGTAATTTTCCTTTTGCCAAGGCAATTTGTACTTTTGCAATATTTCTATCATTAAAATAAATCTGCAAAGGAACAATGGTATATCCATCTCTAGTGACAGCTTTTTCGAGTTTTTGTAACTGTTTTTTATGTAACAGAAGTTTTCTTGTTCCCCTCTCTTCATGTCCATAATAGTGGTGTGTCGTATCAAGTCTTCCTATATGGGCATTAAATAAAAATGCCTCCCCTCTCACAAGCCGTACAAAACTATCTTTCAGGTTTACCCTGTGTGCACGTAAACCTTTGACTTCGCTTCCACTCAGTACAATTCCTGCCTCAAATTTTTCTTCAATAAAATAATCATGGTATGCTTTTTTATTTTTTGCTATTGTCTCACCCATTCTTTTTTTCCTCTTTTACTCTAAAAAAGCTACTGCCACTACCGCTAAAAAAGTATCCAGGCTTATAATATTTTTCCAACTCTGGATATTCCTTTAAAGCTGGCAGGAAAAGGTCATTTGCCTCTGTAGCATCCATTGTCTCTAAAATCTCTTTTGAATCTCTCTTTTTTAATCCATCTGCTTCAAATCCATCTACAGGATTATAAAAGTGTTCTCTATAGGAAGTATATACCATTGGAGTACTAATTTGCACATCAGGTGTAAAAATTTCAAATTGCAATGACTGCTCATCAAAAGGCTCTACCACTTCCCCAATACCACTGACATTAGCACTTGCGTAATCATATATGAAAAACGGAACATCTGCACCTACTTTTAATCCTATAGCTGCAAGTTCATTATAGCTTAAACCCAAATGTAAAACTTCATTACACATTTTTAAGTATGTTGCTGCATCACTACTGCCACCGCCTAGCCCGGCAAATGCCGGTATCTTTTTTTCGACCTCAATGGCATGTGTATGCATCAAATTCTCTAATGCTGTACTTTTTGTAGCCTCTTGAAGTGCAACATAGGCTTTATAGATTGTATTTTGTTTTGTTTCACAAGAGAATTCTCCTATGATTTTAAACTCATTTACCCTTGATTCTACATCCTTTTTTGAAACGAATGAAAGCCCATCATATAAATCGTCTACCTTCATAAAACGCGAGATTATCTCATGATAATTTCCTCTCATTCCAGTAATTTTCAAAAATACATTAACTTTTGCAAATGCTCTGTACTTTTTCATTATAGTTACTTTTTACTCAGCATTTTTCCAAGTGTTCTGATATCATCAGCACTCGACACACCAGCTGCGGCTCTATTTGTTTTTCTAATCTCTTCTAGCAGTTCTGTTCGTACTATAGAGATCTCTTTTGGTGCTTCAATTCCCAACTTCACCACCCCATTCTCTACAGAGACAACCTTTACAACAATATCATCACCAATTACAATAGACTCATCCTCTTTTCTTGCTAATACTAACATTCTATCCTGCCTAATTCATATTTTACATCTGCTGCGTTTAGAGTGACAATAGAAATATACTCCCCATTATCTACCCAGTATGTCCCCTCTTCTTGTATCTTAAAATCTTCTAAAGCAAGAACTCTTCCATATTTAATATTATCATACTCACCCAAATAATAATTTTGAGGAATGTTCAGTGCTTCCTTTATATCAAGTGGCTTTTCATCCTCATATATAAACTGCCCTTCACTCAAACGCTCAAGCATACTTAAAGAACCATTTTCTATACCCAGTTTCCTTGCAAGCAATAAACCAAGAGAACGGATATATGTCCCCTCACTTACTGTTGCTTCAAAAGTAACAAAAGGGTGTCTATAGTGCAATAATTCCATCTTATAAATTGTCGAATGGATTGTATTGAGTTCTACCGCTTCTCCAGCTCTTGCTAAATCATACGCTCGCATACCATTAATACGCTTTGCACTAAAAATAGGAGGTTTATACTCCAATGCACCTTCAAGCGATGAGAGTGCATGCTGTAATGCTTCTAAAGAAACCTCTTGTGGCATTACAACTTCTTCTATCATCTCATTATCTAAAGTAATGCTTCTTGCACCAAGCCAGAGGGTTGCTCTATATTTTTTGGGGGTCTTGTTGAGAAATCGAAATAACTTCGTATGTGATCCAAAACCAACAAGGAGTACACCTTTTGCAAAAGGATCAAGTGTCCCTGCAAAACCGGCTTTTTTCTCTTTATACTTGCGTTTAAGTGTATAAAGAAATTTATTCGATCCTATTCCCGAGGGTTTATATGCTACTATAAGTTTATTCATATTCTTTCAACAAAGGATGCAAGAATCTCTCGTTTTGTTCCAGCGAAATTAATACTCAATTTAAACTCTCTACCCGATTTACTAACCCCGTTAATACGCCCTGTTCCAAAAATTTTATGCCGTACCAAATCACCCTTTTTAAACGCAGTGTTTTTTTCAACTATCAAAGAGCCTTCACATAAACCAGCTTCATTAAAAAATCTGCTTTTGTCAAGATCACTTCTGCGTCCCTTGTAAAACCTGCTAGAAGCGTGTGAAAGTGTGAGTGTCTCTTTTGCACGGGTAAAAGCAACATAGCCTAAACGTCGCTCCTCTTCAAGATCACTTCCGTCACCAACTAATGGCAAGAAGCCCTCTTCCATTCCTATAACAAACACATGACCAAACTCAAGGCCTTTTGAAGCATGGATACTCATCATATAGATACTCTCACCCTCAACTTCATCCTGTTCACTTTGCAATGTAAGTTCATTTAAAAATTCATCTAAAGAAGCTGTTGGTGATTTTTTTACAAAATCTCTAAAGAGACCATAAAATTCATCCATGTTTAAAAGTCTCTCTTGCGCATCTTGTGCATTTGCATAAATATCTTTCACATGAAAGGTATCCTCAAGCAACTCTACAAAATTATACATGGAATCTTGAGTAGCTGCTGCAACACTCTCTAAATCTGCTACAAATTTTTTCAAAGTTAGCGTATTTTTCTTTTTAACAAGCGCTTCAAGCTCTTCTGATGGAACGCTCTTAATATACTCAAACAGTGACATGCCTTTTTGATTCGCTCCGAGCTCTATTTTGTCCAAACTTGCCTTACCCAAACCACGCTTTGGTTTATTTACAATACGCTTGAATGAAAAATCATCGTGAGGATTTGTTATAACTCGAATGTAAGAGATAAGATCCTTAATTTCAGCTCTGTCATAAAATCGCAAACCTCCTACAAGTTTGTAATTTATACCTGCCCGATTTAAGCCCTCTTCAATCGAACGTGAAAGAACATTCACACGATAAAGAACCGCTATCTCTTTTGCGGCAACACCACTCTCTAAGAGTTTTTGTACCTTTTGTGCAATTTTCCTTGCTTCTTCATTTTCATCATGAGAATTAAGTGTAGTGACATCTTCACCCCCTCCTCGCGTCGCTATTAGTTTTTTCCCAAGACGGGAACGATTATGTTCTATCAGAGCATTTGCAACTTCTAAAATAGGCGAACGAGAACGGTAGTTTTGTTCAAGCTTGAAAACAGTAGCCCCGCTAAAATCCTCTTCAAAATCGATAATATTACGGATATTTGCACCACGCCATCCATATATACTCTGATCATCATCACCAACAACACAAAGATTGTTATGTGTCGTACAAAGCTTTTGGAGTAATTTCAACTGTAACTCATTTGTATCTTGATATTCATCAATCATAATATATTTATAGCGCTCTGAGGTAGCACGTGCAAGTTCTGGGTTTTCATCAAGAAGTTTATATGTCATTGCAATGAGATCATCAAAATCTACAAGATTATTCTCCTGTAAATATTTTTCATATTCCGCATATACTTCTGCTATTTGTTTATAATTAAAAAGTTCTGTCTGCTTATATGCATCATCAGGTGATAAAAGAGAGTTTTTATATCGTGAAATTTCACTTGCAACAAGTTGTGTAGGAAGCTCTGCATTTATCTTTTTCAAAATACGTTTCTTATCATCTGTGTCAATAACAACAAAATTATTTTCACGCCCAAGCAACTTTATATGAAATTTTAAAAACAGTAGTCCAAATTTATGAAATGTACAAAGCAAGGGAGGGTAGGCAACATTTTCTATCATGGACAAAGAACGCTCTTTCATCTCTTTTGCTGCTTTATTTGTAAATGTAAGTGTAAGCGTATTTGAAGCGGGAATACCCACAACTTCAATTAAGTATGCTAAACGTGAAACAATAGTAGTTGTCTTTCCACTACCTGCTCCCGCCAAAATTAGTACAGGACCTTCCGTCTTTTTTACCGCGCTTGCCTGAGACTCATTCAATTTTTCAAATATTTTTTTCATATATAACCACTGTTTAGTTCTAAATTAGTACTATTATAACAAAAAAATTTAAAATTATTACAAAACTATTGCAATAATTATAATATTGAGTTATAATTTTGACATTATTAATACTTATAGGAATTATTATGTTAAGAGATTTTGCTAAATTACAGACTTTTTTAATGGTTATCAAAGAGAAGAGTTTTTCAAAGGCATCAGCGAAATTAGGTATTTCACAACCCGCTGTAACCCAACAGATCAAATTTATAGAAGATTACTTAGATACAAAAATTGTCGAAAGAAAGAAAAATGGTATTATCCTCACAAAAGAGGGTGAAGACCTTTACAGAATAGCACAAAGACTTGATAAAGCCATCAATACAAGCGAAAAAGAACTTTTAAAAATCATCAATAAAGAGTTCACATTTGTAATGGGTGCATCATTTGCAATTGGAAATTATGTTTTACCAAATTATCTTGGTGAAATTAAAAAACGCATTGAAAATGAAGTATTTATGAATGTAGATGTCTCTGAAAATATCATTGAACAGCTTCAAGATAAAAAAATTGATGTAGCACTTATTGAGTCCCCTATCTTTAGAGATGGCATAATATACCGCGAATGGGTTGAAGACGAACTTGTCCTTTTTTCTAACCAACCTATTAAAAAGCATGTTAGCGTCGATGATCTGCTTGAATTTGACTGGATTTGTCGCAATGAAGAATCACATACACGAAGACTCACTGCAGAAACATTTGAAGAAATTGGCGTAAACTGTAATAACTTTAATGTTATTGGTGTGCTTACCAGCCCAACATCTATAAAAGAGACTATTTTACATGCAGACAAAAATGCTCCAAGACCTCTTGTCTCTATTATGTCTCGCCATGTAATAAAATCTGAAATTGAAGAGGGAAGACTCTTTGAAGCACGATTAAAAAATCATAAAATAACAAGAAACTTCTACATAGCGTATCTCAAAGAGAGAAAGCATGATGCCTTCGTTGACAATGTTGTCAACTATCTTTTATCCCTTCACAGAGTCTAAAAGAGAAAGCCTACTTTAAAAATTTAGAATTTTCTGGATTGGAGAGGAAAGACTCCATAGAGTTTTTCACTCCCTTCTTGTCTATTTTTTCAGACTTTTTTTCTTCTTTGTTTTCAACTGCCAAGTTAATCAAAATTGGCGTTTCATCAATAATTACCTGAATAATACTCAAAAGCGGAACACTCACAACACTTCCAAAATTATCACTTCCAAAGCCTGCTTCAAAGACGAGCATATCATCTTCAATTTTGGCAGTTTCAAATGTATAACCTGCTAGAAAAAAAAGAGTAAGCGGTCTAAATTCACTCTTAATATCATCAGGAAGTTCTGGATAAAAAGTGATCTCTTCAATCTTACATAAAATTCCAAAATTCTGCTCTTTCTCAAACAACAAGATTATTAAATCCTGAATATTCTTTTTCATCAATTGTGTAAAATCTCTATCGTGAATTATCTTTTCTAACAAATTACATCCTCTACTTTTTTATTACGTATTATATCAAAATCTATCATTGCATTCATTAGCGCCACAGCCTCAAAACTTTTTAAATCATCTATACTTATTTCTACTTCTTTTAATCTCTTCTCATCAAGTAAACGTGCCCGTGTTGTTCCCGATAAAAGTGGATTTTTCGGAGTCAACCACTCATTTTTATAGAAAAAAGCTACATTTGCAATCGTTGTATCTTGAATAAGCCCTTTTTGTACTATAAGAATATCATCGGCAGAGCCTTTTTTAGCAAATAATGCTTCTAAATCTGATCTATCTACATATTTCTTGGAGTAATCCAAGCCATCCGTATCAATTAATTTTAGCGTGCAAACGCTGCGTTTAACATAGTTGTGATAACTCACATCATAAGAATTTCTATCATATACAACCCGACATCGAAGGACCCCACTCTGAGGTGGGAAAAGTATATCTTTAAGTTGCAAACTACTTGCACCGAGACTTCTTTCTAAACGCAGCTGATGGTACTGTAAATGCATTGCTTTACCATCAACAATACGGATAGTTTCTAAAAGCCTTTTACTCACTAAAAAGCTCAGTACTCAGATAACGCTCACCCGTATCGCACAAAATAGTAACAATAGTTTTCCCCTGAAACTCTTTTCTTGAAGCAACTTGCATTGCAGCCCATACATTAGCACCTGCTGATATACCAACCAACAATCCTTCTTTTCTTGCTAACATACGCGCAGTTTCCATAGCATCTTCATTTGTTACAGTAATAACTTCACCATAGCACTGTGTATCCAATATTGCTGGAACAAAACCTGCGCCAATTCCTTGAATTTTATGCGGAGATGGCGATTGTCCCGAAAGTATTGCTGAAGCAGCTGGCTCAACTGCAAATACTGCTATATTAGCAATATGCTCTTTTAAAACTTTTGTTGTACCTGTGAGCGTTCCTCCTGTTCCAACAGCAGCAACAAAAGCATCCACTTGAGCATCTGTGTCCTCTAAAATTTCTTTTGCTGTTGTAAGTTCATGTATTTGAGGATTTGCAGGATTTTCAAACTGTTGCAATATAATAGACTCAGCAGTCTCTTGTTGAATCTCTTGCGCTTTAGCAATCGCTCCATTCATCCCCTTTGCAGCAGGTGTTAAAACAAGCTCTGCACCAAAGGCTTTGAGTAATTTTCGTCTCTCAATACTCATCGAATCAGGCATCGTCAAAATAAGTTTTAAATTTTGTGCTGCACAATTAGCAGCAAGTGCAATACCAGTATTACCACTTGTTGGTTCAATAATCGTTGTGTTTTTTGTTATTTTTCCAGATTCCAAACCCCTGCGAATCATATTAAATCCTATTCTATCTTTTACAGAACTTGTAGGATTCATAAATTCGCATTTTCCTAAAATTGTAGCACCACTTACCTGCGATGGTGTATTTAAACGAACAAGAGGCGTTTTTCCTACAAGCTCGGTTATATTTTTTGCTATTTTCATTATGCTTCCTTTGCAGTGATTTTATCTCTTATGTGCTTTTTATTGTATAATTAAGTAATATTATACTAAAAAATAGAGGAAAAAATGGCTATTTATGTAAGTGATGGAAAAAAACTACTTGATGTTGAATATGATGTGATTCCTACAATAAATGATATCGTAGATGGTATGCGTGTTTTATCGACTGATTATAATCATAATCAGGAATACGCTGTCTTTTTATTGGAACCAAATACTCGCATCACATGCTATATATTTGATGAAATATTTATAATTGGAAAAGAGAGTAATTTTGAAAGTCTCAATGAAGCTATATCTGCATGGAAAAACAATGAAATATGATTTTATGTATGGTGCGCAGAGGGGGAGTTGAACCCCCACACCCGAAGGCACAACGACCTCAACGTTGCGTGTCTACCATTCCACCACCTGCGCAGTTAAAAAGAAAGTGTCTAACTCAAGAAGAGTTAGACTGAGGTTATTTAGAAAATCTTAAAAGATTATCCTAAATATGGGTTAGCGTAAAGTGCGATCAACGCAATTACTAGAGCATAAATAACTTGTGCTTCAATCATTGCAAGAGCAATAAACATTGTAGTCATAAGTTTTGCACCTAAACCTGGGTTACGTGCAGTTCCAGCGATAGTTGCAGCAGCAGTATGACCCATACCAATTGCTCCACCTAATGCAGCTAAACCAAGACCAACACCAGCAGCGATCATAGAGTACGCTTTGATTGTTTGGTTTGCAACATCACCATCACTAGCAAACGCAGCAGCTGAAAGAGCTACTAAAAGAAAAAGAACTTTTTTCATAATATATCCTTAAAATAATTACAATCCGTTCGGCTAGCGTAACCTCATCCAACGATGAAGCAACCTAAACATAAATGCCTAGATTTCCCTACTTGAAATTGATAGTCGAATTATATAGAATGTTTACTAAATTAAGTCTTATGCTAAACCTAAAGATATCTTATTTCCTTTAAATTCGAGAATTTCTACTTTTACTTTTTGCCCTTCTTTAAGTACATCAGATACATTTTCTACTCTCTCTTTGGAAATTTTTGAAATATGTAACAAACCATCTGTTCCATCAGGGAGCTCAACAAAAGCACCAAAATCAACTATTCGTTTGACAACACCATCATAAATGCCACCTACTTCATACTTGATCTTTTCTTTTTTCGGAGCATTTACTATACTGTGAATATGCTCTTTTGCACCTTTTACATTATTTTTATTTTTTCCTGTAATTTTTACTTTCCCATCTTTTTTATCGATGTCAATTGCAACTTCAAATTTTTCAATTATTTCACGGATTGTTTTACCGGCTTGACCAATAATTTCACCAATAAATCCTGGATCTATGTGAAAAAGTTCTGTTGATGGAAGAACACCATCATTAAACTCTATCTCTTTTTCTGCTTCAAGCATTATATCGATAATATGAGCGCGACCCTCTTTTGCCTGATAGAGTGCTTCTTTGAGGACATTCAGACTAATTCCCCCAAGTTTTATATCCATCTGCATTGCTGTAATGCCCTCTTTTGAACCAGTCACTTTAAAATCCATATCACCATCATGGTCTTCAAGCCCCATAATATCCGAGAGAATTGCATATTTTTCACCATTACTTACCATTCCCATTGCAATTCCTGCAACGGTATCACTTGTCTCAATATCAGCTGCTTTTAGCGCAAGGTAGCCTCCACAAACTGTTGCCATAGAAGAGGAACCATTTGATTCTAAAATTTCTGAAACAAGTCGTACTGTTTGAGAATCCAAATGAATAATAGGCTCCAAGGCACGTTTAGCAAGATTCCCATGTCCCAATTCACGTCGTTTTGTTCCCATAACAGGAGAAGCTTCACCTACAGAAAATCCCGGAAAGTTGTAATGCACCATAAAGTTTTCATTTTGAGTACCACCATCTGTTAAAGATTCAAACATTTGCGCATCTTTTGCCCCACCCATAGTAAGTGCTACAAGCGCCTGCGTTTGGCCACGTGTAAAGAGACAAGAGGCATGTGCGCTTGGAAGTACATTTGTATCTATTGTAATTGGTCGTATTTCATTCAGAGCACGTCCATCAGCACGAACATGTTTCTCTAGTATTTGTGAACGTACCAATTCTCTTTTTACAGACTCTATTGCAGCTTTTAATTCCAACTCGTCCCATTCAATGTTATTTGTAATAATACGCTTACGTAAATTTCTTAAGGCAGTTGAACGTTCTGATTTTGCCATTTGCCCAATGGCATCCTCAATATCACTCATGTGATTTTCTTTAATGAAGCGCACCATCTCTTCATTTAATGTTTCTTCTTTTAAGTCTAATGGTTTGAGATCTTTTTGATAAGGACCAAACGCAACTTCATATTCAGTATTTGACGCAAAGAGTACTTTCTCACTTTGAGAGAGTACATCTATAAGTTCATCTTCATTCATGGCATTGGAGACATGTGTATCAAGAACAATTGTTCCAAGACTTGGATCCATTAATGGATCTAACATTGGTTCGTATGTCTCTTCAACTTCTACTTTTTCACTTCCTATTGCACGCATTTCAATCATAAGTAAATCTTCTTTTGTGCCTGAAAGATATAAATCAAGTGTTGCATTTTTCAAATCTGAAAGTTTTGGATTAATAACAATTTCTCCATCAACTTTGGCAGCACGTACCGCTGTAACACTTGTGTTAATATCAATATCAGAAGTAAAAAGTGCTGCAGAAGCTGCATTGAGTGCAAGGACTTGCATATCAGACTCAGCATCAGCGCTAAAGACCATTATCGTTACTTGTGTAGGATGACCAAAGCCCTTTGGAAAAAGCGGACGTAGTGATCTATCGACAATACGTGATGTCAATGTTTCAAAATCACTCGGTTTTGTTTCACGTTTAAAAAAACCACCAGGAATTTTTCCTGCTGCATAGGTTTTTTCTATATATTGTACTGTTAATGGTAAAAAGTCATCTTTGACTATTTCTGTTTCATCAATCACTACAGTCGCTAAAACAACTGTTTTTCCTGATTTTAGCCATGCTGATCCATTTGCCTGTTTTGCAACTTTACCAAATGAGTACTCTTCTGTTTTATTTTCTAACTCTAATTTCACACTATATTTCATCTATCTTCCTCTAATAATTTTTCTAATTTTTCATCTTCGATTTCTTGAAAATCTTTATAATATAAAGCAGTATCAACGTAATCTACTATATCATAAAGAAAAAAGATCTCATCTACAAAACTTTCAAGTAATTCTAAAACTTCCGATGGAATTACGGGTACAGCAATGTAAACTGCTTTTGGTTTTTGCACCAAAATTGTCTTTAAGGCTGTCATAAATTTACTTCCCGTTTCACTGCCATCATCAACAAGCATTACTACTTTGTCTTGCATATTTGGAAAAGGCTCGCCTTTTCTATACTGATATATGTAGCTAAGTATATCCTCTTCATGCTTTCTATGAGCTTCCCCATAAATATAATCATATTGTATATCAAAAGAATCAATCAATTTTTCATTTAAAACAATCTCTTCATTTTCACTCACACGAGCAACTTCACACTCGGCATTATTTGGTGCCATAATTGCTTCAGAAAATAATATATCTAAATGGTTTGCATGTTTTGCTTTTATAATTTTACCCAACTCAAGCCCTGCTCGTGATACAGCAACTATATTCCATTGCTCCTCCTTTAACTGTTGTAAAGGAAGTATCTCTTTTAATTTTTGTGCAGCATCAGTTCTATTGAGAAAAATATTTTTATAGCTGTTCAACCATTTCTCCTCATCAGTTCGCCAGTTTATAAGAAATTAAAGAGCTCTCTTTACGAGGTTTCATAAAGGGCTTTAACACAACTGTTAAATAAATATATTTATCATACACTGACGACTTTGTTGTTAAATTATTTGTTAGAACCGGTCTATTGTTCTCCGCATATTTTATCCCAAAATCCCAACATCTTTTCTTATACATAAATCCAATTGAAGCACTTTTTTTCTCTTGTGTCTGTAAGTCGTAATTATATTTCATATTATAAGAATAATGGCTTGAGTATATATATTCTAAATTTGTTGTAATATAGCTCGTATAACGGATATTTGTCTCTGTTCGTGGCAAAAAATTGTCTTTAAAAAGATGTGAAGCTGCAAAGGTAATACCTGAAGCATGGAATGTAATTTTATTGAAAATTTTTGAAAATCTATTTTTATCATAATTATAAAACATATTATTGTAGAGAGAAAAGTACGATGTAACCTTATAATCAAGCTCATTTTCTAGTTCCCCGTATCGCTGCTGTGTATTAGAGTATGAGATAGTTTGCGAAATTCTATGATAGAGTTTTTCTTCTTGTTTATTATCATAAATGTATTGTACAAAATCTATTTTAGCCGCATTGTCGATATTATTGATATGGTAAAATTCACATTGCGAAGCATATTGAGCATCTGATCGATTTTCAGGGTTAGAGCAGTAGTCAGAAATATCTGAATAATATCCTGTTTTTGTCTCCCATGAAGATTGATTATAGCTCATTGAAAGACCTATGACATGGGTAAACTCTTGATAAGCTTTTGTTAACTGCGTAGAAGCAGCAAGTGTGTGGTAATTACGTGCAAAATATCCATTTTTATATTCTAAATTTGGACTACCAACCGGTTCATTTCCTGAAAAACTCGAATGCTCAAGAAAAAGGTTAGCCTTATAGGAGAGGTTCAAATATTCATCAAATAGAGATGTTTGTAGTGTTACAGGAAGATTCACATCAGTTTGCAAAACTTTTTTGTTACTTTTTCTATAGATATTATTACTTTGCACATCTAAAGCGTAGAGAAAATGCTCTTTGAGGAAGGTGTTTAAATAATGATGGTAATGGAATGTTGGTAACTTTTGCAGAGTATTATCATTAGTTCGAAGCGTTAAATCTTCGTAATATTTAAAATATGCACCAAAATAATTGTTATTAGTATTATAAAAGAGGTTAATTCTAGAAAGAATTTGAGTAGATGTCGCCTGATTTGTCGTATCATTTGTTGTAAGGTTAATGTAATCGACATCGTTCATATGATTAATATCTACATAAAGTCCTGATTGCCCTTTATAATCTTTATTGAACCATTGATTAATAAAATCATTATTGTCATACCGGAAATTAAAACCGTAGTGGGAACGGTTTTGCAGATTATTCGCTGCAAAATAGCTATCTTTCTCTTTAAAATACCCTGCTCTTAATTCGCCTCTTGAGGTTTTTGAATCCACAAATCGAAATGTTTCATAAACTCCACTCCCTCTATTTGTTCGCACTTGCGGTAGGATCTCTAAATCCCACCAGTTAAACTCTGCAATATACAAAGGCTGTTGCATATAAAATCCCTCTGTATCAGAGAGTCCAATAGAAGGCATCAAAAGTCCAGTTCTTCTTGTCGTATCGAGTGAGTATCCAAAGTAAGGCGTATATAAAACAGGAATATCATAAATGTAAAGACGTGCATTATATAAATTGACCCATTTCGTCTGTGCATTGTAATCAGAAGAACTAAATTCCATCGTCCAAAGTGGATTTATTGGGTTACATCCACTCACTACCCCCGACGATATCGTAATCTTTTGCTTTGTAGCATTGCCTTCATTTGCACTTATCCAGACTTTTGAAGATTTATCTAACATATAAAATGGTTGGAATGATTTCTCTTTTTTAGCAAGATTAAGCCGGGCATATTTTCCTAAAATCTTATACTTTCCCTTATAATTTACACGTATATCGCCAAAAAGTTCTAAATTTTGGTTATGTTTATTGTATCGTGCCTTGTCTGCAAATAATAAATAATCTTTATAAGCAACACTTACGCCACCACTTGCCACAACACTACTACCCTCAGACGTAATATTTTGTGCGTATATAGAAACCTTATCAGCTGCGTTTAGAAACGGAATAAAAAAGAGAAAAAGAAAAACAAGAGAAAATTTAAGCATCTACTACCAAAGTTTTTGCGGTTTTATCATGCCATGCCTGACGTGATGGATCCATAAAAGCCCATAAAAATCCTAAATAAAAAAGCATTTCACTGATTATTCTAAAAATTGCACGATTAAGAGCAACACCAAAGCTTGGATTTGCCAAAGTGGCAATTTCAATAACTCTAATTTTTACAGCAAGTTTTCCTAGTGTTGCTCCATATTGCATAACAAAAAAAGTTTGGTAAATGATTTTCATTGCAATATATTCCATCATATATCTGTTTGTTACAAGTATAATCTCTTCCATTGTAGTTGCACTTGAAAAAGCATCACTCATGGCAATAATCAGTAAAAATGAAAGTAACATTTCATCTATAAAAAATGCCAGAGCTCTCTTTTTGATAGAGGCTAATGTCAAATCTTCCCGATGCAATAAATTTGCAATATGCTCATTCAAAATAAATGCCCCTTATAGAGCTTGATATGCAATATCTGTACGGAGTTTTTTCCCGGCAAAATGCACCTGACCACATCTCATATATGCTCTGTCTCGCGCTTCTTTAATGCTGTTTCCAAGACCAACGCATACAAGGACACGTCCTCCTGTTGCATACAATTTACCATCTTCAAGAGTAACACCTGCAAAAGATATATGCGTATTTTTAGCAATATCTTCATGTTTTACATCATCTAAAATAATCTCAGCTGGTGTTGATGGCCCGTATGGATAATTTTCACTTGCCATTACAACACCAACTGCATATTTATCTGAAAATTCTACCTTTATATCTGCTAAATGGTTTGTTGCTGCTTTATAAAACATATCTGAAACCGGGGAAGTCATCAAAGGCATTAAAATTTCACATTCAGGATCGCCAAAACGGACATTAAATTCCAAAGTAATCGGTTCTCCATTGACAACCATAATACCAATAAAAAGGACACCTTCAAAAGGAGCGCCCTCTTTTTGCATTCCATCAAGAGTAGGACGAATAATACGTTCACGTACTTTCTGGTACAACTCCTCATCTACAAGTGGAGTAGGAGCATATGCACCCATGCCTCCTGTATTTGGTCCGGTATCACCATCACCTACACGTTTATGGTCTTGTGCAGCAGGAAGTAAAATATAATCTTTTCCGTCACATACTGCAAACATAGAAAGTTCATACCCATCTAGGAACTCTTCTACTATTACTTTTTTTCCCGCATCACCAAAACTCTTTCCACTTAACATTTCTGAAATTGCTTTTTTCGCTTCATCATGTGACTGTGCAATGATTACACCTTTACCACCGCATAATCCATCTGCTTTAACAACTATTGGAGCAGTTAAAGAGTTTGTAAAACGAAATAATTCCTCAATGGAATCACTCTCTATATATTTTGCTGTTGGTATGTTATATTTTGCCAAAAAGTTTTTCATATAGACTTTAGAGCCTTCAAGCTGTGCAGCCTCTTTTGAGGGACCAAAAATTGTAAGGCCATTTGCTTTAAAAATATCTACAACACCATCAACTAGAGGTGCTTCAGGTCCAACAATAGTTAAATCAATATTATTTTCTTTTGCAAACGCAGCAAGTTCCTTATAATCTTTTATATCGATATTTGTACCAAGTTCATGAGTAGCACCATTGCCAGGTTGGAAGAAAAGTTCATGCTCATTCTCTTCATTTTTAATAGCCAGACCAATAGAGTACTCTCGTCCACCACTTCCTAAAATTAATATTTTCATGTATTCTCCAGATAAGATAAAAGTTTATATATTGCCATACTAGAGCAAACGCATAGTCTCCATTAGTTTGTTCTAGTATAGTAATAATCTTTGGCATAAAACATCCAAGTAGCCGTCACACATTTGGCTTGGTTCTAAAAGCCGAATTTGGGTGAAGAGAAGAGTGCCTAACGGCGACAATTTCATCGACAGAGTTAACATATCTCAAACGAAACCATCGACACACAACACTCTTACTAGTTCACGTTTTGAATATGTAGAACCCGCATATAAGTGTTGACACGAACTACTTAGATGTTGATATTATACTAAAATATACTTGAATAATGTTTATTTTTTATCAAGATAGCGGTCAATTTCCGTTAATAGTTTGTAAAGATGTCCTTCAAAATTTTCAAATGCTTTCATAACTTTTGTATTCTCTTCTCGTATAAGTTCATACTCTAGCGTTGCTACACTCTCACATAATGAGTATGCACCTATATTTAATGAAACTTCTTTAAGATCTTTTGCCAAAATTACGGCATCTTTATAATTTTGCGTCTTTATAAAATTACTCAATTGAAATGCAGATTTTGCGTAAAGTGTTTTAAAATCTTCCAGTAATGTTTTATAAAACTCTTCTTCTCCTTCAAATTTTCCTAGCTCTTGAAAATCTTCTAAATCCTCCTCGACATCCATTTGCTGTAAGCTATCATCTCTTTCGATTTTCATTTCACCAGAGAGGACATCATAAATAGTTCTATAAAAATTATCTAAAGATATAGGTTTTGTCAAATACCCCTGCATTCCTACACGAAAAGCCTTTTGCTTTGATTTTGCATCATCTCTTGCACTTAATGCAACAATAGGTAGCTTGTCATTATCAGTATTTTTACGGATCTCTTTAGCTGCAGCAAAACCATCCATAATAGGCATCTCAAGATCCATAAGAATCAAATTATATTGATTGTCTTTTTTGAGTAAATTAACAAGTTCTTTTCCATTTGTAACAAAAGTTATTTCAGCACCTGTTTTTGCTAAAAGACCTGAGAGAACCTTATGGTTTACAATATTATCCTCAGCAATAATTATTTTTTTTAAAGAAACTTCTTTGAGTTTCTTCTTCGTATCACTAATATTTTGATCAAAAGGAAGCCCACTAATGCCATACATTTCTACTAAAGTATCAAGGACGTTTTGTTGTGTAAATGGTATTTTCAGATACCCTGAAATATCTATTTTTTCTATGATTTTATCATCGATTTTTGTAAATCTATACGTTGTTAATATGAGTTTTGTTTTTATTTTTTTGTGAAGTTGTAATTTTTGCAGTGTTTCTATGGAATTTTTATTGATCTGTGTTTGGTTCACAATAACTATATCATATTTTGCAATATCTTGTGTTGTGTATTCATCTAAGCTTGTAACTGTATCTGTTTTATAGTTAAAATATCTAAAGGCTCTTAAGAGCGCTATAACATTTTTATTTGAGTTTTCAACAATTAAAACATTTTTATTAAGATATTCTTTAGATGGTAAGTGATAATTTCGTTTATTATCAATATCAAATACTCTAGCTTCAATTGTAAAGACAAATGTAGTCCCAACATTTTTTTGGCTCCGTACTTTTATTTTTCCACCCATCATTTCAATTAACTCTTTTGAAATTGCTAATCCCAATCCGGTACCGCCAAATTCTCTTGATGTTGAGTTTTCCGCTTGCGCGTAGGAGTTAAATATTTTTTCTAGCTGCTCCTGTGTCATACCTATTCCATCATCTACAACGCTAAACTCCATCAAAATACTCTGTATTCTTGTTTCTATTTTACGAATTTTCAAATAAACTGTCCCATGTTTAGAAAATTTAATTGCATTTGAAACTAAATTGATAAGTACCTGTCCTAAACGCAGCGAGTCACTAATTATACGTGAAGGCACATTGTCATCAACGTCCAATATAACCTCTACATTGTTATGTTTTGCCTGTAAAAAAGTTGTATTGAG